>AYMD01000008.1:0-191673 GCA_000495735.1 uncultured Acidilobus sp. JCHS
TTTTAAGCTCTACGTATACAATTTAGATAGACGTACATAACCTATATTTCCTATATAGTTTCAACAGTGTTTACATATGCAACAGAGCCCTATGGTATTACAAGTAGTATAGTAGTTAAAGACCGTCCTCCCTCTAAACAAGCCAGCTCCAAGTCTATTCGGCGTACTGCCTACGTCTCTGAGCGCTCTCCCTGAGGAAACGGCCTTGTATTAGACCTAGCCTTCTTGGGGCCTCCCTCGCAACAATATGCGGCTCCGCGGAGCTCGTAACCAGTATCCCCTTTGCGGTTATCGATGAGGGGTCATGAAGGCTACCTTAAACGGGCAGGCCTCTTCGCTCTCAGAGTGATCGAGCACAGCTGCGACTGGGGGAAGAAGTTCAGGCAAGCTCGTGCGCCTCGGCTACCTTGAGGAGGCCATGAAGGGCAACACCGAGTTCTGCAGGTGCAAGAGGGTTACAGCTGAGGCATCGCCTGAAGCTTAAGGCACCTTAGCGTGAAGGCCTTAGCAGCAGCGTTATTACCTCCCTGGGCCTGTAGGAGAACCTCACGGTGTTGTCATTGACCTCTATTTGCCTGGGCACCACTTCCTCCTCTAGTATGTCAAGGCTCACGGCCTCTGCCACCCTGAAGGGCGCCTTGAGGGTTCCGACGCCTGACGAGTTGTAGGCCTCGAAGACCCTGACTACCAAGCCCTCGCCGTCCTCTGGCGCCTTGACGGCCCCCAGCAGTTCACCTACGCCATGATGCCGCACCTGGGGGACTGGAGGCATGCGAAGGTGCCGAGGATTGCCTACGAGTACGCCTTCCCGCTGACCGTCAGCAACGGGGGCAAGGAGGCCTCCCTCATGGAGCTTTCGCCCGAGAACCTCGTCCTTGAGGCGTCGCGCTGCTCTCGCCGAAGAAGTACGGGGCCAGCGTCATAGGCAACAGGGTTGGGCTCACGCTGCTCCGGACCGTTTGTCCCTAGGTGCTCACTCTCATCAGTTTACGATCACTCGTCGCACCCAGGGACTTCCACCTCGCCCACGCCCCACGGGCTATCGGCGTGGGCTCATGGGCGGCCGTCGGGCCCAACGGCACGGGGCCCCCATCTACGGGGATCGTGGCCCTCACGCGGCTTGGGGCACAGCCCCCATCGCCGCCCAGGGCCCTCAGAAGGAGGTTGTAGCAGGCAGCTACATCCCTGTGCCAGGTCTCACCTCCCCTTGAGCAGGTGCCGTGCCTGTCCTTACCGTAGACTATCTCAGCCCTGTGTATAGGGCATACCTTTGACGTGTTCCTGGGGTCAACATATATCACTGGCACCCCATATTCCCTTGCCTTCTCCTCTATGGCTTTCTGCATTCCTTTGAAGGCGGCCTGGAATACCCTGTGCCTGAGCTGGGGGTTCTTGATGTGCTCGATCATGTGATTAGCAGGCCCCTTTCCTAACCTCTCAAGGACTATGGCGGCCTGCCTCTTGGCGGCCTCCCTTACAATTAGCGTGGCCAGCTTCCACCTTATCTCCCTCTTGAGGGCCCTCTCGTTGTTGCCCAGCCTCCTGAATATCCTCCTCGCGGGCCTGCTGCCTGGGCCGTAAACCCTGTCATATTTCTCCTGGACTCTCTTCCTCCTATAATAATAGCCCAGGGTTACCTCACTAAGGTCGGTCTCAAGGAGGTAGACAATTCCGTCAATGAGGACGGCCTCAGCGTCCTCATTCACATCGACCGTTATGTAGTTCTTTGGCCTGTACTCGCTGACCTCCTTCTTGAACGTGAGGTAGAATACCAGCCTCCTCTCCCTGTGATCCAGCTTGACCTTGGCTTCCGTTGCGAGCCTCCAGCCCCTGTTCACGTACCTCAGAAGGTGCTTATTGAGCTCAATGGAAACGTTGACTCTGCCCCTGTGAGTTGCTATGCTTATCAATGTCAGCTCCTCGGCCCTCCACAGGTGGTCGTCAAGCCAAATGCTAACGCTCCTGACCTCAGGGTACGCCTTCCTGGCCCTTCCCATTTTCTTGAGCCTAAGGAACGAGTGGGCCCTCTCCGCTGCGTCCTGGCAGGCCGTGTAGATGTAATGAGAAGGTAGTTGGGGGTAGAGGGACCTTAACTCACGATATTTCTCCGCCTTTAGCCTAGTGAACTTAGTTATGCCGTTATTCACGGCGTAGAGGACCAGCAGCTCAACAATGTTCCTGTACATGCCCTCGAGCTCAACAAAGATCCTGAACGCTCTCCTGGGCAACGGCGCAGACCTTACGACAACAGTCCTTGTAACCTCACTCGTGCCCCCCAACCTCCTCCAGTAATTTCCTGAACCCCTCGACCAGCGTCCTTTTTCTGCGGCTCCTCAGCCCGTAGAGCTTCCCAGCGAAGGAGTTCACGATCTCTATCAGGTCCTCAACGAGCTCCTGGCGGGCGTCCTTAGGCTCCTCGCCAAGGACTGCCTCAACCCTGACCCCGTACTGCCTGAAGAAGTACTCCAGGTACTCAAGGCCGAACCTCGTTAACCTGTCCCTGTAGGCCACCACGACCACGTCGACCTGCCTGTTGGTGGCATATTCGAAGAGCTTCAGCAGTCCCTCTCTGTTGGCCCTCAGCCCGCTCGCAATATCGCTCAGCACGTCAACGACTTTGTAGCCCCTGGAGGAGCAGTACTGGGTCAGGTACTGGACCTGCCCCTCCAGGTCGCTTTTCTGTTCTGGGGAGCTCACACGGGCGTATATGACTGCCCTGACCTCCTTGCTGACGGGCGCCCCTTCGGCTATCCTCCTGACCTCGCTCTCAGGTATCCTGTACTTGCCGCCGGCGGTCCTGACCGCCCTGATCTTGCCCTCCCTGACCCACCTGGCCAGGGTTGGGTAGCTGATGCCGAGCCTCTGGCAGACCTCCTTAGGCCTCAGCAGCCTCTCTGAGGGCCCTGAAACGGCTAACACCTATAATAATGAACAAAACCAGAGCTTATAAACTTAACTATCAATCACCAACAATGAAACTGCCCCTGTGGGTCTCAACGTAGAGCCTTCCCCTCCACCTCTCAAGGCCATTGACGTCTATCGCCTTGAAGTACTCCGAGGGCGTAGCGTGGACGAGCCTCGGGAGCCCTGGCAGCTCATTTATTACGTTAAACCTTAGCTCCATGTCCTCGTTGGGTCCCCCTCCCCCGTCGCCATAGCCGTACGAGAGCAGGGCCGGGTACCTCTTGGCGGGCCAGCCGCTCCACTGCGCAAGCACCGATGAGGCCGTGAGGGGGCTGTTGTAACCTCCGCCGCCGAAGCCGTAGACCACGGCTGGCAACGGGACTCCGTCCCCTCCGTCCCAGAGGAACGGGCCGTAGGGGAACCTGTTCGTGTCGTTCCACGTCAGCTTGTGCGTCACGAAGTACCTTACGCCGGACAGCCTCGCTATCTGGGCAAGGGTCGCCTGGAAGCCAAAGCTGTCGGGCAGCCAGAGCACCTCTGCCCTCCTGCCAAAGGTCCTCTCGAAGAACCTCTGGGAGTAGAGCAGCTGCCTCGCCATAGCCTCGCCTGAGGTAACGTTGGGCTCAAACTCGACGTAGCCCGCCCCCAGCTCCCACCTGCCCTCCTTGACGAGCTCCGCCACCTTGGCCAGGAGCTCAGGGGCGTCCTGGGAGAGCCACTCGTAGTACAGCGATGAGGACTGCACGTACTTCATGTCCCTGAACCTCTCCATGAGGCTGATCACCGTGGCTACGGTCCTCAGGACCTTCCTCCTGGACTCGCTGAAGGGCCAGAGCCAGGCGGCGTCTATGTGGGCGTGCCCAACGGCGTACATGACGCCAGGTCTCCCGTACTTCCCCTCAAGGGACCTGAGCCCCTCCTTGAGCCGCTCCAGGGCCTCCGGGATGCCGAGGCCTCCCTGCTCAACGTAAACGCCCTCGGCTAGGCCCCTGTCTATCGAGGCGAGCAGCCTGTTGACGTCATAGGACGTCCTGTAGATCGCGGAGGCGAGGAGCAGCTGCGTCGGCGACACGGAGCTCACCCTTACGCGGGAGAGCGCCTCTGAGAGCACCGATAGGATGTCGTCCTTGAGCTGCTCGTCCTTAGTAGCCTGGGCCAGCTCAAGCGCAGAGGAGGCGTAGAGGAAGAGCTCGTAGCCCGTCGGGTCCCTCTCCGCAATGAATGCCTTGGGAGGGAGCGGCTGAACGGGCTCGCCGAAGTCCCCATAGGTCGTTAGCTCTATGAGAACCTCGTGCGCTCCAGGGGGCAAAGGCACCTGGACGTGCTGTGAGTCGATCTCGTAGTAGGGCCTGCCGTCAAGCCTCACGAGGGCTGGGGCATACCTTGACGTGACGACCATGTAGAGGTTCTGCCTCTTGTCATCATAGAGGAACCTGTAGCTGAGGTCCCCGGCAGGTGACCAGGCCACGGGCCTTATCCCCCTGAAGGAGACGGCTAGCACAAGCAACGTCCTGTGCTCAAGCGCCTGGGACGTCAGCCTTACCATGATCTCATCCATCCCGGCCCGGTTCATGGAAAAAGCTTTACCTAGGCGCAGGCGTGCAGGCGAGCAAATAGCCTCTACCCGGCAGCCCGCCGGGCCTCTCGCCCTGCAAAGACTCCATGAGCTCAACAGTATGGCTCAGCAAAGGCCACGATCCTCACCAGTCAGTGATAGCTGGGTCATCATCGCCTGGCCAAGCGCTAATGCCAGGACATAAAAAGGGTTGGTCACCGCAAACCGTGGGCCAGCTTATGAGGCTGTGCGACAAGGAGGTCTCCCCGATAGGCCTGGGGACCTGGGGCATGGGCGGGGGCTTCTGGGCCCCCGACTACTCCGACGATGAAAGGTATGTCAGCGCGCTGAGGTACGCCTACGAGAGGGGCGTGAGGGTCTTCGACACGGCCGAGATGTACGGGGGCGGCCACTCGGAGGAGCTCGTTGGTCAGGCCCTCAGGGAGTTCCAGGAAGACGTTGTAATAGTGTCCAAGGTCTGGCCGAACCACCTGAGGTACGACGACCTGGTGAGGTCGGCCGAGGCCAGCAGGAGGAGGCTTGGGGTCAGGTCAATAGACCTCTACCTCATCCACTGGCCCAACCCTGAGGTGCCGATAGGCGAGTCCATAAGGGCCTTGGAGGACCTCATAGACAGGGGCGTCATAAGGTGCATGGGGGTCAGCAACTTTGACGTCAGGCTCCTCCAGGAGGCCATGGGGGCCGCCAGGAAGTACGAGGTCGTGGCCGACGAGGTCGAGTACAGCGTCTACCGCAGGGAGCCTGAGGCAGAGCTGATACCCTTCGCCAGGAGGGCGGGCGTCACGATAATAGCCTACTCGCCCCTCGGCAGAGGCCAGGCGGCCAGGGACCGCTTTCTGGCCGAGATAGGCAGGAAGTACGGCAAGACGGCGATTCAGGTAGCGCTGAACTACCTCCTCCCGAACTCTATCCCTATACCAAAGGCCTCAACGAAGGAGCACATAGACGAGCTCCTCGGGGCAGTGGGATGGGCCCTCTCGCCCGAGGACGTTGAGGCCATCAGGAGGAGGTACCGCTGATCAAGCCTTGTCGTGCTGAGGTCGGGCTACAGCCTCAGGCCAGTCAACTAGCGACATGAAAGGACTACGCCAGGAGCACCGGCCTCGTTATGGACAGGGTCATATTCGTCAGGAAGCCGCCCAAGGGCAGGAGCGGCAAGATTTTGAGGCCGATCCTCAGGGCCGTCCTCAGGCAGGGGTTGCTGGGGACTTCTCAGCCCTTGACGACCAGGCTGCCTTCGAGGAGACGAGGAAGCTCATAGAGCATGTCAAGGGAGCTAGAGAGTATACAGGCCACCTAAGCTCACCTAGCTACCAGGGCGGGTATCACAAAGATTGCCAGCATCAAGTTCATGAACACGACCAGAGTTATGAACGTGTAGAGCCAGTTCCTCTCATGGGCGAACTGCGCTATCCCTATGGCGACCCTCAGTACCGGTGTGGCCATAAGTACTATCAGGCCCAGGAGTGTGAAGGTGAGCCCGTTGAGGTTGGCTAGGTTGGAGGCGTTAACGTAGCTGACGGGGAGCATTGACGTGTTGACGGGCGAGCGGGCCGCTATGAGCTCCCCTAGTTTAAAGGTGCCGGCACCATGGCTGTAGAAGATAAGCGCAAGCCCAAAGACTATCAGCGCCGCGGAGATCAGGACCCCCACCCTGAGCGACCACCCAATTATGTCCTCGAACTCCACCCTCCTGGGCAAGGCTCTCACCTCAGTGTATTACCCCTAATCCTCTCAGCACCATCTCGATGCCCAGGAACGCCAGTATGGCCGTAAATATGTACCTGATGGACCTGTTGGTTATCCTCGGCAGTATCTTCGACGCTATCATCGACCCGGCCAGGACGCCGAGTGCCGTGAACCCCGCCAGCACGGGCTGAATGAGCCCGAAGGTCCAGTAAATGGCGCTTCCCGTGGCCGCAGTGACGCCTATCATGAAGTTGCTCGTGGTGGTGCTAACCTTCATGGGCAGGTTCATGGCCCAGTCCATGCCGAGGACCTTGAGGGCCCCGCTGCCTATACCGAGGAGGCCTGATATGAAGCCGGCGCCGAACATTATTGACTCCCCAAGCCACCACCTGACGCCGTAGTACCTGACGACCTGGCCCAGGGCCTCGTCATAGTACTCGCCGTGAAGCTGGAAGACTCTCGTGGTCCAGTCAGGCTTCATGGGCTTTGGGAGCTCGAACTTTGACCTCTCGAGCTGAATGTACACCTGCGAGAGCAGGACCAGGCCGAAGACTATGTATATTATGTATTCAAGGCGATGGGCGTAGACCCAGGCTGCCGTGAGGGACCCTATTATGGAGCCTGTCGTGGTCGCTATCTCGAGCCCCATGCCTATCCTCACGTTGGTTATCCTGTCCCTAACGTAGGCGCTCGCGGAGCCGCTGGAGGTGGCAATAGTCGATATGAGCGAGGCGCCGGTGGCGTAGGCTATCGGGATCCCCAGGAAGAGCGTGTATATGGGGACCAGGAACGTCCCGCCCCCGAGGCCTACTAGGGCTCCCAGGAACCCTGATATAACGCTGGCCGCGACCACAAGGCTGAAGAACTCTGCTATTGGCAGGTGCAGCATTTTAGCCCCTCAGAGCTCTCTCCTCATATTTAGTTTAAAAGCTTGTTCCAAAAACAATAGATTTTATAATTATTAAACTAAAGAGGCAAGTAATGCTGTTGGGTAGCGCCACTTAAATAACAGACTCCTCCTCAACGTGGGCAGGACTCCTGGGGGCTAGCTGTGAGCGAATACGAGAGCTATGAGAGCTTCGCGGCGAAGGCCGTGGCCATCAGAATAGCCGGCGACATAGTGCTCAGCGACTCGCCAGGGGCTGCCATGAGGAAGTGGAGGGAGTACTTTGAGGTGAGCCAGCAGGAGGCCGCGAGGTCCATGGGCGTGTCCCCAAGCGTCCTCAGCGACTACGAGAAGGGCAGGAGGACCCCTGGGGCAGGCTTCGTTAGGAGGTTCGTCAGGGCGCTGCTCAAGATAGACGCTGAGAGGGGCTCAAGAAAGGTTGAGAACCTGAGCAGGGCCCTGGGCATACCCATGACGGCCGTAATTGACATGCAGGAGTTCAAGGAGCCTATGACGCTTGAGGACCTCATACTCGCCGTGGACGGCATACTGCTCTACCCTGACTACCCCAAGGGGGTCGTGGCGTATGGCTACACGGTGATTGACAGCATAAAGGCCATACTCGAGCTCTCAAGCATGCAGTTCTACGCCCTCCTCGGCTCAGTGCCCGAGAGGGCCGTGGTCTTTACCAGGGTGACGGCCGGGAGGAGCCCCATGGTGGCGGTCAGGGTGTCCCTCGTCAAGCCGAGCGTAATAGTGCTCCACGGCCCGAGGACCCGTGTTGACTTCCTGTCAATAGAGCTGGCGAGGCTCGACAGGGTCCCCCTGGTCCTCAGCACCCTGCCGAGCGTTGACGAGCTGGTGGCCAGGCTCAGGTCAAGGACGAGCTCAAGGTGACCCCCTGAGCCTAAGTATGGCCTCAGCTATATCGCCCTTGGCCTCCTCAAGCGCTCTCCTGGCGGTCTCCAGGTCAACCCCCGCCTGCTCGGCGACGAGCCTTACGTCGTCATCGCTTATCGTCACTTTCGCCTCCTCCTTGACCTCCCTCTTGACCTCCCTCGGCTCACCCACGACGTATATCATTGTTGGCTGGCCCTTCGCCCTTATTATCATAACCTGAGGGGACCCCACCTCTAGCGTCTTCCCGTCGGAGGTCTCTATTGAGACCTTTACGGCGTTAAGCTCCTCCGCCTCTATGCCCATCCTCTTGAGGGCCCTTCTCAGCTCCCTTGGGTTCAGTCCCATCAAGGGGCCTCCCTCATGTACTTTACCGTTACGTTTTTAGTTATATAACCTGTTGACTCGCTTCAACCGGTGAAGGCAGAGGAGGAGAACAGGTAGTTGAGCGTAAAGGGTGAGAGCAAGGACGTCAGGGTAAGGGTACTTGGCAGCGGCAGGGAGGTAGGAAGGGCTGCCATAGCAATTGAGCACAGGGAAAGGCTCGTGCTCCTCGACTACGGCTTTAACTTCGACGAGAACGATCAGCCAATATACCCCCTTCACGTCAGGCCGAAGGACGTGGAGGCATTAGTGCTGACCCACAGCCACCTGGATCACATAGGGGCCGCGCCCAGCCTTTACATCTCTGTGAAGCCAAGGCTGCTGGGCACCTCGCTGACTTTCGACGTGTCGAGGGTGCTGCTCTATGACATGATAAAGCTCAACGGGCCTAACCTGATATTCGACACGAGGACCGTTGACGAAATGCTCGCGGTGGCCGAGAGCGTCGACTATGAGAGGCCTGTTGAGGCGGGGGACTTCACGCTGACCCTCGCCAACAGCGGCCACATACCGGGCTCGGCCTCGGTGCTGGTCGACGTAGGGGACCACAAGATACTGTACACCAGCGACATGAACACCATCGAGACCAAGCTGACCCCGTCACACAGGCTCGCCGGCGTCAAGGCCGACACAGTTATAATAGAGTCGACGTACTCGAACGTGACCCACCCCGACAGGTCGTTAACTGAGAAGGAGTTCGTCGAGGCGGCCCAGGACGTCGTTAAGAGGGGCGGGAAGGTCCTGGTGCCCGCCTTCAGCGTCGCGAGGGGCCAGGAGATAATGAGCGTGCTTGAGGAGAGGCAGTTCAGCTGGCCTGTGTGGGTTGACGGCATGATAAGGAACGTGCTTGACCTTTACTTAGCTCACAGCAGCTTCCTGAGGGACCCCAGGCTCCTGGCGAGGGCCGCCGAGAACCAGAAGGTCGTCAAGGGGTGGAGCGAGAGGAAGCGGGCCCTGAAGGAGCCTGGTGTGATAATAGCGAGCGCGGGAATGTTAAAGGGAGGGCCAAGCCTCTACTACTACGCCAGGATGGTAGGCAATGAGAGGGACGCGGTCTTCCTCGTAAGCTACCAGGCCCCCAACACCCCGGGCAGGCTTGCCCTTGAGGAGGGAGTCTTCTTCGACGGCGAGAGGAAGGCGCCCGTTAAGGCGAGGCTCCAGCTCTTCGACTTCTCAAGTCACACCGACTGGAAGGGCGTTATCCAGACGCTGAGGCAGGTGTCAGGGCTTCAGAGGGTCGTCCTGGTTCACGGCGAGCCTGACGGACAGGTCCTCCTGGCCAACAGGATAAGGGAGGAGCTGGGCGTGGACGTGATCGTGCCCCAGAACGGCGACGTGATAGAGCTGGGCTGAGCTCAACGGCCCCTCAGGGCCCAACACCTATAATAGGCCTGGCGTCCTCACAGGTCCTGATGATGTGTTTGCCGAGTGCTGAGCTCACGCGATGAAGAGAGGGGACACTCTCTGACGCTTAAATGAACTCCCTGTTCCTCCTGAGCACCTCCCTCACGAACTCCAGGAACCCTGAGCCCCCGGGCCTTGTCGCGACGAACTTGACGCTGGCCCTCACCACGTCAGCCGCGTCCGAGGGACAGCCTGAGAAGGCCGCGAGCCTCAGCATGTCAAGGTCGTTCTCGCCGTCGCCTATGGCGGCCACCTCCTCAGGGCCTAGGCCAAGCAGCTCTATGGCCTTAGCCACGCCGACAGCCTTTCCCCTGCCCGCGTTTATGTGGACGGCGTAGCCGCTCCAGAGGACGCTCATCCCTCGCCTGCTGGCGGACTCCCTCAGCTCAGCTATGACCATGTCCAGCGACCTCAGGCCCCTCGGCACGTGGAAGGCCACGTCGTGAACCCTGTAGGGGTTCTGCCAGCTCTCTATGAGTCCCAGCGACTTAGCCTCGTCAACGAGCTCCTGAGGGACCCTCCCCTCACAGACATGTATGACCTGTCCCTCGTGAAATACTAGGCACCCGTTCTCAGCAACCGCGGGCCCGCTGGCCCCAAGGTACGTCCTCAGGCCCAGCGTGACGGGCAGGCTGTTCCCAGAGACGAGGATGACCTTGACCCCTGCCCTCTCGGCCTCCCTTACACCCTTTATCGCGTTAACGCTTAACCTGACGTCGCCCCTCCTCAGGGTCAGCGTACCGTCTATGTCCGCGGCTATGGCCCTGAACAGCCCGGCCACCAACGACGCTTCTCTTTAAAAGGTTATTAAATCCGTTTGACTATCATTTACTTGGTGATGTAACAAATGAACGAAACAGTGGAGCTGCTGGCCAGAAAAAAGGTCGTTAGCGACCCTGACTTCGTGCTCTCACAGATCAAGGATGGCGACGTGGTGGCCATATCAGGCTTCAACGAGATAACGTCCCCTGACTACCTTATCGAGAGGCTCTACAGGCTCTACGTAAAGACGGGGCACCCCAGGCAGCTCTTCCTGGTAAGCGACACCTTCCCGGGGTCGCCGGGCAGGGGCCTTGACAGGGTAGCGCAGATGATGTACGAGAGGGGCGACAGGGACTTCATAAGGGGCGTACTGATGGCCTTCTATGGCTGGAGCGAGTCCCTTCAGAAGATGATAAGGGAGGAGTGGTTCGAGGCCTACGCCTGGAGCATCGGGATACTCGCATACTGGTTCAGGGAGATCGGGAGCGGGAGGCCTGGCGTCCTTACAAGGGTCGGGGTAGGGACTACCGCTGACCCGCGCCAGGACGGCACGGCGCTGAACGAGACCGCCAAGGGGAGAAGGACTGTTAAGGTTCACCTCATTGAGATAGACGGCAAGGAGTACCTCCTGTACACGGCCCCTAAGCCGAGGTTCGCCCTCATAAGGGGCAGCACGGCTGACGAGATAGGGAACCTGTCGCTTGAGGACGAGGCCGCCTACGGCACCGTGCTCAACATCGCCCAGGCCGTGAAGGCCATGCCCGAGAAGGGAACCGTCGTGGCCCAGGTCCTGAGGGTTGCCCGCTACGGCTCCCTGAACCCCAAGTCGGTTGTGGTCCCAGGACCCCTCGTTGATTACATAATTGTAGCGCCTCGTGAGTACCACAGGCAGTCACACAACTACGACTACGACCCGATAGTGGCTGGCAGGGTCATACCTCCTATGGAGAGACCTACGTCAGAGATGCCGCTCACCGAGAGGAAGGTCGTGGCCAGGAGGGTAACGCTTGAGCTGGCTAACCTGGTAATTAAGCACGGCAGACCTATAGTGGTCAACCTAGGCGTCGGCATACCCGCCATGGTGGGCGAGGTGGTGGCTGAGGAGGAGGTAGAGGATCTCATAACGATCACCGTCGAGTCGGGCACGTGGGGCGGCAGGCCCCTCTACGGGCCTGACTTTGGCGTCTCGTTCGGCGCCTTCGCGGTGATCTCAGTCCCTGACCAGTTCACCATGTACGAGGGAGGCGTCATAGATGCGGCCTCGCTAGGGTTCCTGCAGATCGACGCCCAGGGCAACGTGAACTCCTTCTACGCTAAGGACAGGATACCAGGGCCTGGAGGCTTCCCAGCCATAGCCTCAGGCGCCCCCGAGATCTACTATGCGGGCCTCTTCACGGCAGGGAAGGGCGCAAAGTATGAAATAGGGAATGGGAGGCTCAAGATAGTCAGCGACGGTGAAATAGTAAAGTTCGTCAAGAAGGTCGACAAGGTGGGCTGCTCCTCAAAGGTCATGCTCGAGCAGGGCAAGAGGGTCCTTTACATAACTGAGAGGGCGGTCTTCAGGCTAACGCCCGAGGGCCCTGAGCTCCTAGAGGTGGCGCCTGGCGTCGACCTAGAGAAGGACGTCCTGGCCAAGATGGAGTTCAGCCCAATCATGAGGAGGGAGCCTGAGCAGATGGACGAGAGGATATTCGGCCACAGGCGCATGAACATTAAAAAGGAGCTCCTTAAGGCTATCAGGGCGTAGCCTTGTCTGTCTGTGAAGTGAAGGCCAGGAAGGGCCTCATAAGGGTCAAGGTAGTCATTGACGAGGACAGGATAGTTAATGTCTCAATAACGGGTGACTTCATGGTCCTGCCTGAGGACTCCGTCTTTGAGGCCGAGTCAAGGCTCATAGGCGTCAGGGCGACAGAGAGCGAGGTCAGGGCCGCCCTCGCCTCGGCGCTCTCGGGGGCCAGCATGACCGGCGTTACAGTTGACGACTTCGTCAACGCCGTCATGTGCGCCGTAAGGGGTGAGAAGGGGTGAGCCTCCGCGTCGTGACCTTCGAGGAGCCCGAGGACCCCCACTTCAACATGGCCGCAGAGGAGGCCATACCAAGGGCCAGGGGCTGCGACATAGTTGGCGACACGCTGAGGCTCTGGAGGAACGCCAACGCCGTGATAATAGGCTACTTCCAGAGGGCCGAGGAGGAGGTGAACCTTGACGTCGCTGAGGCCATGGGGGCGGCCGTAGTGAGGAGGTTCACGGGCGGGGGCGCCGTCTACCATGACCTAGGCAACCTCAACTACGCGCTCTCACTGTCAGCCTCAGGAAGGCCAGCAAGCCTCGACTACGTCTTCAGCGAGCTGCTGAGGGGGCCCGTCGAGGCCCTCAGGTCGCTCGGCTTCAGCGCCGAGGTGCAGAACGTAAATGACGTAGTGGTCTCAGGCCGTAAGGTCAGCGGGACGGCCGCGACCATCTCGTGGGGCTCCGTCTTCTTCCACGGCGCGATGTTAGTCTCGACAGACCTCGCCAGGCTGGCGTCAGTCCTTAAGGTGCCAGCCAAGAAGCTTATAGACAAGGGGGTCTCAAGCGTTAAGTACAGGGTCACGAACCTCTCCGAGCTCGGCCGCGTCACAGTTGACGACATTGTTGGGCGCCTGGCCGAGTCGTTCTCTAAGCTCCTGGGCTACAACTCCTACAGGCTCTCCCTCCTGACCCCTGAGGAGCTGGAGATCGCCAACGTCCTCTATAATGAGAAGTACACCAAGAGGGAGTGGAACTACGAGAGGGCGCCCCACAGGGCTTTCGCGAGGGCTGAGGGCGAGATAGCTCGCGTCTGCAAGAGGTGAAGCGGGGCCCTTTAAGGGCGTGAAGCGCGAGCTCTATAGGCTAACATTTATTAAAAACTCCCACCCTAGAACTACCGGTGAGAGTTTGTCGGCCTGGACGGCCCAGGTAGGTGATGTGGCCCGGAAGGACGTCGCTACCGTTTTTCCTAACCAGACAGTGAAGGAGGCGGCCGACCTCATGTATAGGACGGGCACGGGCAGCGTCGTGGTGATAACGCCTGAGAGGACAGTGATAGGGATCTTCACCGAGAGGGACCTGACTCGCGTCGTCGCTGAGGGGCTGCCGCATGAGACCCAGGTTGGGTCGGTCATGACGAGGAACCCCGTCACAGTAAAGTCAACGGAGTCCCTCTCAAAGGCCATAGAGCTCATGGCCGAGAAGAAGGTAAGGCACCTCCCAGTGGTTGACAGCGAGGGGCGCCTGGTGGGCATAATCACCTCAAGGGACGTCGTAGACCTGACCGAGAGGTACCTGGCCTCGGCGGGTTACATCACTGAGTGAGCTAATGCCTTGAGATATCTGCCGTCGCCAGGGCCACGAAGGCGTCTATGAGGATTACGCTGTAGGCCTCTATCAGGGCGCCTGGTGGCCACCTCACCAGCACGGCTCCCAGGGGGCCGACGACGCCTATGGCAAGCTCTGCCAGGCCCGTTTTGGCCCTGCCCTTCACGAGAGAGCCGAGCCCCCAGGCGAGGGCCGTCATGTCCATCTGGGCGAAGAACCACTGGGACACGAAGACGTGAGGGTAGGTGCCTTCATGGAAAACCCCTACGAGGGCCAGGAACAGGCCCGCCACGAACATGAATGAGGCGGCCATGTGTAACAGCTTCTCCTCCGTGATGTAAATTACGTAGCTGCCGAAGGCAATTATCAACGCCCCCACCGATATCATGCCGTAGTTGTAGACCCAGGGGTCAGTGGCCCTCGGCCCCCCGAGGTCGCTGAAGGGGTTCGCCATTGGCGAGAACCACCTGTTGATAGCAACGCTCATGGCTATGACTGCCCAGGCCAGGACCGCGGCCGCTATGCCAAGGAACCTAAGAGCCCTTACGCTCACGGGCCTTTCCGCCGCCTTCGTAGAGGAATGCGACATAATATGGGTAGTCCCTCAGCCTCCTCAGCAGCCTCTCGAGCTCCGCCCTCCTCCTGGCGAGCACTATAAGGTAGCCCATGTCCATGAGCCTATCAACGTCGCCCTCCCTCAGGTACCTCAGGAACCTCGAGTAGGCCCTGGCGGAGGCCTGCGGCACGCGGCCGTAGAGCCTGACGTACTTGGCCACGAAGGCCTTGACCAGGGAGTCCGTGGCCGCGAGCGTAACGAAGTCGTAACCGAAGGCCTCCGCCAGCCTGTGGACCTCGTCAACTGCTAGGTCAAGGCACTCCTGCAGGGAGCTGCAGGTCCTGACGTCGCCAAGCCTTGGGGCCAGCCTGGGCATGTCGAAGCTCTGGGCCAGCCTGGAGTCCATCAGCCTCTTTATGACCTCGCTTGCCGCGAAGGGCCCAGCCCTTGACCTGGCCGCCAGGGCCTCCTCTATGACCTCCTTGACCTCGGTCACCTTCTTGACCTCGCGCCTTGAGAGCCACAGCGAGGCCGCGAAGGCCTCAGGCGGCAGGACTTCGTCGTCAGGCGCTTCCTCGAGGTAGACTAGGGCCACAGGACCCCGGTACGCCCAGAGGGCCTCGCACTGACCGCCGTTGGCAGGCCCTAAAGAGGCCTTGTCCTCCCTTATGCAGACGGTCGCCGGCTCCCCCTCATCAGCCCTTACCATGCAGCCCCCGCCTCGCAGGGGTATATGCCATCCCTCCCCCCTGCAGGCCCCCTTATCGTCAACGAACGTCAGAGGGCCCTCAGCCACCTCATAGTCAAGGAGCCCTGAGACCCTGAGGACGTCAAGGTGCCTTATGTCAACAGTCCCTGAGCCATCCCTTGACAGCGGCACGGGCACGGGGGACCCCTTTGGGAAGAGCCTTGACAGGGCCCTGAGCGACCTCAGAAGCGACATAACCTCTGAGGGCCTGACCACGTTATGCCTGGCGAGCCCCAGCAGGAAGTCCACGTCGGAGGGGTTGTAGAGTACGACGGCCCTTGAGGGCCTGCCGTCCCTGCCCGCCCTGCCTATCTCCTGGTAGAGGTCCTCAACGCTCGCGCTGGGCATAACGTGCAGGGTCCACCTCACGTTAGGTATGTCAACGCCCATCCCAAAGGCCTTGGTGGCGACCACTATGTTTGGGTCCCTGGCGGAGCCCCTTGAGGCCCTTATCACGGCCTCCTCAATTAGTCTCCTCTCCCTGTCGCCTAGCTTCCCGTGGTACCTCGCGACCCTCACGCCGAGCCTTGAGGAGAGGTACCTGGCGACGTAGTCGGCGTTCAGCCAAGGCGCCTCCCTGCTCTCAACGAACGGCACGAACACTATGCCTATCCATGGGCGTCCAACCCTGTCGGCCCAGCTCGACAGCTCCTTAACGAGGTCCTCGACGGCCCTGAGCCTCTCCCTTCCAGCCGGCGCAGGGACGATATCAACCTCTATCTCAGGCCTAAGTGCAGGGGCCCTCAGGACCACTGGCGCTCCCCTGTAACTTATGCCCTCAAGCCTCCTGTGCGAGAGGTCCACCTTGACCTCCTCAAACCCCTCAAAGCCCAGCGCCCTCAACACGTCACTCACGACGTCCTTTGGCGCTGAGGCTGTCAGCGCTATGATGGGGGGCCAGCCGTCCTTCCCCCTCGAGTTCCTGACGGCCTCAGCGAGCCTCAGGTAGCTGGGCCTGAAGCTGAGGCCCCACCTGGAGACCGCGTGGGCCTCGTCGAGGACCACCAGGGCTAACCCCCTCTCGTTGTCGAGCAGCGGGCTGGCGGCGCCTGAGCTGGCGGCCTCAGGCGTCACGTAGATGAGGTCCAGGAAGCCCCTCCTGGCCTTCTCTACGTCCTCCTCTCTCCTCTTCTCAGGGACCGTGGAGTCGATGAACGACGTGAGGAAGCCCCTCCCCCTAGCGCCCCTTACCTGGTCATGCATCAGCGCTCTGAGGGGACTGACGACAAGGGCTGAGGACCCGAGCCCAGCGTCAGCGAGCGCCCTCGCGGCGAGCTGGAATATCGCGCTCTTACCGGCCCCCGTGGGCAGTATCACGAACTCAACTGAGGGAGGCCCCCTTACGGCCATCTCGAAGAGGAGCCTCAAGGAGGTCTCCTGATACGGCCTGAGCCTGGAGCCGCCCCACGAGGACCTGAAGAGCTCCACAGCGTACTCCATGAGGTCATCAGGCGTTACGTGAACCTCTGACCGACCTGAGGGCACCAGGAACGGCTCCGCCACGGCATCCGCGGGGTCCCAGGCCCTCGTGAGGACGTAGGCGCCAAGCCTCAGGGCCCTCTCAGCAGCTATGGACTTCAGCTCCTCAAGGTTTGCGTCGGGGTCTAGGGAGGACGACCTGTACCTCTCGGGCATAAGCAGCAGCACTGCTTCGGCGGCAGCTACGACCCCAGGCCTCTCATAGGCCTCGTCAAGGCTTAAGACCAGGGGGCCTCCCCTGAGCAGCCATGAGTCTAGCTCTTGCCCTGCGCTAAGGCTTCCACCGCCCCTCGAGAGGACCTTGGCCAAGAGCCGGTTGGGGGTTATGACGAGAAGCCTCCTGCCCTGTGACAACGCTTTGACGGTCCACGCGATGGACCTCAGGGCCTCCAGGCCCCCCTCAGCCCCAAGGGGTATCGTCTTGACCTTACCCTTGGGCGCCGCGGCCTTCGACGCAAGGCCCTCGTAAGCTCCGTCACGTGAGGCCTCGCAGGTGACGCCAAGGGACTTGAGCAGCTTGACTTCGTCAGCCGGAGGCCCTGATGAGAGGCACTCCTTGACGGGCCTGACGCAGTCCACCTCGACCTCATTAACGTCCACGGGCCCTGGGAGACACCTTAGGTCCCACGGCTCGACCTGGTCCCCTGGGGAGGGCGGCTCAGGGTTAACTACAATAGAGGACCTCACGGCCGTCTCCAGCTGCCTTCCGTGAGCTAAGCTCGGGGCCTGCCTCAGGACCCTTAACGGGTCTCCCCCTCTGAGGGCCAGCGACGTAAGCGAGGCCACGGTCACGTAGTCCGCAGCGCTGTCAAGCGCCTTGCTCAGGTCTAACCTGAAGGACCTCCAGAGCCTGGCCAGGGCCCTGGGCCTGTCAGTGACCAATATGGCCCTGGGTGCGCTAGACAGCCCTGGCAACTCGTGTACGAGGGCCAGGGCCCACGCCTCCCTGACGGTCTCAGGGAGCCTCCTCCACTCCACCCTGGCCCTCGCTAGGACGTCCGCAGCGACCTTAGCTATGGCAAGCACGGCCTCGGGCGGGCTCGCCGAGGGGCTGACGCCAAGCGCGTACATAAGGGCCGGTAACGTCGGCTCTACGTCAGGGAACGCCACCTCTGCCAGGGCCTTTACGTCTATGAACCCCCTTAGGCCGCAGCCCCACGACAATAGGACCTCGGCGCCGCTCAGCGAAGCTATCCTCTCGAGAAGCTCGTGTACGGGGGGTGACCTCCACCTGGCCTCGGGAGGGGGCATCCTGACTACAACGCCGTCGACGTAGACCTCCGCCTCGTCGCCTGCGCAGAACGCCGACATGACAAGGGATGACCTTGACAGCCTGGGCGCCTCACCCAACAGCGCCGCCGCCCTGGCCTCCCACTTCGGCTCGCCCAGGGCCAGGAGGCCAGCCCTTGACCTGACCACCGCCTCCGTTGAGACCGGGCACCTCAGCACGTGGGCCATGTAAATTACGTCCTCGTAGAGGCCTAAGCCGGCCAGCTCCTGTGACATACTCACGGAGTCCCTAGGGCATGACCTGAGGGACCTGACCAACGAAGATATTTCGGTAGGCCGCACCTGCCGCCTCAGGGCGTAAGACAATAGCCCCTCAGGAGTGACGCCGAGGCCCTTCATCAGCGTCAGCGAGAGCCTGGCCACTGCCGTCCTGAGCCTCTCGCCAACCTTGCCTCTGACCTCTCGTCCTTCCGTCCCGGGCCCCAGTTTAATGTCAAAGGCCAATTATTAAGGGGGGAGAAGGGCGAAAGTTACACAAAGGGCCCTAAGGGAAAAATCCTCGCCCTTCAGGGCAGGAGGATCAGCCGCTAAACGTCAACAACTACGACCATTCCGTCCATGAGAAACCTGTAGAGCTTCCTGACCGTTGACTCCTTCAGGTTGACGACGTTGGCCACGTCAGTCTGGCTGACCTCATAGCCGTTGAGCCTCGCCACCAGGTAGACGGCGGCCGCCGCTAGCGCCTCAGGCTTCTTGCCGTACGGTGTCTTCCCAGCCACGCCAAGCGACTTCCTGACGAAGTCAAGGGCTTGCGTGCTAAGGCTCTGAGGCAGGTTGAGGGCTGAGAGTATCCTGAGCGTGTAGGTTAAGGTTCTCTCCAGGACCCTGTCAGTGGAGTTGCGGTACTTGTCGGCCTCAACGTACTTCAGTACGTCGAGCGCCCCTGTCTCGTTAAGCTTCCTCATCCCTTCCCAGAGGTCATTATCGTCGATCTCAAAGTACGCCTTTATCTCACCCTTAGATATGCCCAGGTTCAGGACCTCCACGACCTTCTCCAGAGCTGCCGCCAGAACCTGGGTCTTCTCGCGCCCGCTGAACCTCTTGACCTTTTCAGTGTACCTGTGCAGGATGGTCCCGAGCAGGTTCTGGGCGCTCTGAGGCAGCTCAAAGTGGCTGGCGACCTCGTTTGCCCTGACGAACAGCTCGACGGCCGCGTTCTCGCCCTTCATTATCGGGTGAGGCCCTGAGAACCTCGTCCTAATTGGCCTGATCCTGTTAAGCACGGACCTGCCCCTGTTCATCACGAACCTGTGGACGCCAACCCCGTAGTCATGCATTAGGGGGTCATTGGTCAGGCTCGCCCTCTCAAGCCCCTTCACGCCGCTTCCTGAGAAGAACCTCCACTCAGGGCCATCTGATATTAGCGAGTCCTCCATTACGTAAGCGCAGACGGGACAGACCAGCCTGCCATCGTCCTCGATCATCTCGGCTCCGCACCGCGGACACCTGGTCAAGAGAGCTCACCTCCTGCGTCTACCTCGGCTGGGCGGGCTGGGCCTAAGGGCCACGTACAGCTCTTCGTCCCCACGGACCTCAACGCCTGGGTCAAGCCTAACCACAACATATGGTGACCTGACGCCCCCAATCACGTCATAGGTCGTCCCGACCCTCCTTCCGTCGCCCGTGAGGACCACAAGCCCCCTCCTGAAGCCCCTAGGGTCAAGGTCTCCTACTCTAAGCACGAGCAGACTCCTTGGCGTCGACCTAATGGGTCCAAGCCTCACAAGCCTAACCCTAGGGGCTATCGTGCCCACCCAGCCGGCGCGCTCTCCCTGGGCCCATCGCTATAAAAGCGGACTCACGCCCATTTTCGGCCTGAGAGGCAGTTGAAAGGCCTGAAGGACCTATTTGATTAACTTGGCCTACTTATCACTACCTCAACAAAGGTATACAAATTAGAGCTTTCTATTACGCTATACAATGCTTTGCTAAATAAAAATTTAAAATTATGCCGGCGCTTACAGAGTGCACGGGAAAGACCGTGAATAAGGAGCGTCTGGCGGGCTACCTGACTACCATAGGTGTGGTTCAGTTCCTCCTGTTGCTTATAGTCGCCGAGGCGATATACCCAGGCTACAGCGTCTCCCATAACTACATAAGCGACCTGGGTAACCCTAGCTACGAGCCTACGACGCCTCACGCCGCTATCTTCAACAGCTCGGTCGGCCTCCTTGGCGTGCTACTGATGGTAGCTGGGGCCCTCTTCCTGACGCTGAGGCCGAGGCTTGACAAGGTCCTCGGCGCCATGGTCTTCCTAGCGGGCCTCGGAGCCCTTGGCGTCGGCCTCTTCCCTGAGGGCTCGCCGTACCACCTGCACACCGTATTCTCCCTCATAACGTTCCTCTTCGCCTCGCTCTCGTCCTACCCGGCCTCGGTGAGGAGGAGGGGAGGCAGTCCGCTCTGGGGGATCCTCGGGACCATAGGCCTCATAGCCCTGGTCCTCTTTGTGATGGGCTACTACGCGGGCCTCGGCTGGGGAGGCATGGAGAGACTCATAGTCTACCCTAACCTCGCGTGGGCCCTCGGGTTCGGGGCCTCGCTGGCGACGGCCGAGGCTGGCCGCGCTAGCCCTTAAGTAGGTCAGCCAGGTCCTGAAGGGCTTTTTCGCTGGCCCTCCCAACTACTGGGTCCCCGTGGCCTGGCAAAAGGACGTCAAACTTAAGCGAGAGAAGCTTCCTCACCGACGCTATGGCCTGCCTCACGTCGGCTGTGTACTGGGGCGGCGGGCCCTGAACCCTCCCCTCGCGGACGTTAAGCGTGTCACCCGAGAAGAGCAGGGCCCCGTCGTAGAGTGCTATAGAGCCCGGTGTGTGGCCCGGTATATGGATGACCCTGAGGCCCGCTACCTCGTCCCCGTCCTTCAGGAGGAAGTCAGGCCTCACGGGCTTGAAGAACCTATAGGCCTCTAACGCCTCCCTCGGCGCCTCCTTTGGGAAGGGCGGGGGCTGGAGGCCCTGGAGGTAAGGCGCGTCGGCCTCGTGAACGTATACCTTAGCCCCAGTGGCGGCCCTCAGCTCCTTGGCGCTCCCAGAGTGGTCCAAGTGGAAGTGCGTTAGGACTATAGCGTCAACCGATGAAGGTGAGAGCCCTGCGCTTTGAAGGGAGTTAAGGATGGCCTGGGCCTTGCCAGGTATCCCGGTGTCAACTATTACAGCCCTTCCTCCCCTCACGACAACGTAGGCGTTGCCATAGGTCTCAGGTATCAGGACCCTGTAGACCCCGCTGACAACCTGGGACAAGCCGACTCCCCTTCTGGATAGTATAGGCCTCCTTTATAACAATATTCTGAGTATTTGTCACGCCAAGGCGAAGTCGCTGCCAGCTGTTAAGGCCGTGAGCCTCACAACCTTATGTGACGCCACCCCTACTAGAACCCTGGAAGGTCCGTCCAAGGCAGCGGCGCACGCGACCTGGCCAAGGGCCTCCCCCCTTAACTTCCCCTGCCCATCATCAGCTGTGTTAGGGGTCTGCCTTGTGGTTCAGCATTGGCGTGGTTTACCTCGCCGCTATCTCGCTCGCTGACTTCGCTATGTTCAACTACCTGGGCTTCAACCCAAGGGTTAGCGACGTAGAGTTCTCAGTAATAAGCGGCCTCTGGAGCGTCGTCTTCATACTCTCTAACGGGCTGCTGGGCAGGTTAGCCGATCGCGGCGACCACAGGGGGCTGGCGATGATCTCGGCCATCAGCATCTCCGTTGCCCTGCTCCTCTTCGGCCTCTTCCACGGGTCAGTCTTAATCATAGGGCTTGCCTACCTCGTTCACGCAGTCTCTTCAGCCTCCGCTAACCTCGCGTTTTCAACAAGTATAGTTGAGCTCACGCCGGGCCACTCGTGGAGCCTTAGGTCCGCTGAGCAGAGGGTGGGGCTTCAGGTAATCAGGGGCCTCTCGCTGCTCGTCATAGCGATCCTGACGCCACTCATCGGCGAGTACGGGCCGATCATAGCGGTGTTGGCCGCGGCGACAGCGCTGGGGCTCGCGTTCGTCTCAAGCCTGCCCCCCTCAGTGACGTTGCTTGAGAGGAGGCTTCAGAGGGTCTTCACAAGCCTGTCAGGCCTGGGCCTCTACAACGCCTCCGTGGCGGCGCTGATAGGGGGCAGATACGGCATAATTTACGAGGCCTCCTCAGCCGCGAGGAAGGTCAGGGCCTCGCCCGTCACGATCGCGGCCTCGGCGGCCCTTGCGGCCTTCGTTGGTGACTACTACATGACAGCGCTCCCCCTTTACCTTCGCTCGGAGAGCATGACCTTCAGCCAGTACGCCATGGCCTTTGGCGTTGCGGGCCTCGCGGCCGCCGCCCTCATGGTCCTAGCCGAGGCCTACAGCGCTAGCGCTGCCATAGTTGCGACGCTCATAGTCACGAGGGGGCTGTGGATGGCCTTTGCGCTGTATTTTGTAAAGGGACTGGCGGACCTAGCCCTCTATATCGTGGTCTCGCTGGTGCTCTTCGCGTCCATAGAGCTGACCCTCTACAAGCTCTTCCTAAGCTACGGCCTCGGGTATAAAGTTTACACATACGCTGTCCTCAAGGAGCTGGGCTCCATGATGGGCTCATTCCTGGGCGGGCCGGCCCTGTTGGCAGGACCTTACGCCTTCTGGGGTCTCCCCCTGGCTGTAACGGCCGCGGCCGCCGGCCTCCTGATAGCGGCCACTAGGTAACTTTTAAAGCCAAAGAGCCTTCACCGAAGCAGCGCAGAGCTTGACTCAACCGAACCTTGCTGTTCAGCTGAGCGCTGCTGCGCTGTTAACGCTCTGGGTCTACTACGTAACCTCAGGCATCTCCAGGAGGTACTACGAGTCGGCGCTAAGGGCCGTGAAGGACGAGGGCATGGCTAGGTACCTCACAAGGAAACTCGTTCACATACTGGCCGGCGGCGTGCCCGCCGCCCTGACGCCCCTGCTCTTCAACAGCCCGGTGTACCCGGTCTCGATGGCAGCCCTGGCGACGGCCTACGTGGCCCTCAGGAGGAGGCTTAGGCCAATGAGGTGGTTCCAGGAGCCCGGCAACAGAAACGAGGTAACGTTCTCAGCCATGTGGGGGGTCGCTATGCTGCTCTCCTGGCTCCTTACAGGGAACCTCATAGCGGGGTCCATAGCGGCCCTCTACATGTCGTTAGGTGACGGCGTTACCGGCGTGGTCAGGTCTCGCCATGGGAGGAGGGAGAAGATGTGGGATGGCACTCTTGCCATGCTGGCCGTCTGCTCAGTCCTTGGCCTGGCGGGGGCCGGGGCCGCAGGGCTGGCCTCAGCTGTGGCCTCGTCGCTCGTGGAGAGGCTCAGGGCAATAGATGATAACGTGACCGTCCCCCTCACGGCCGTTATCATAGTAGCTGTTTTCAGGCTCCTGGCGCCCTGGCTCGCCATGCCTGTTAGGCTCTCCTTGCCTTAGCGGCTCGCGGTCCTGAACGTTGCTTCAGGCCTTTGCTTGGTAACCCGCTCTCTCCACTATAAGCTCGGCCTGGCTACGGTCACTGGGACCCCCGTGCTCAGGGCTGGCTGCTGTGGATGGTGCATGGGCAGGTCCTCCTACTACAGGGCCTTCAACGCCGTTGAGCTCCAGGACACCTTTTACGACAGGCCTGATCCTGAGAGGCTCTCAAAGCTTAGGTCCGAGGCCCCTGAGGGCTTCGCCTTCACCATGAAGGCCTGGCAGGCCATAACCCACCCGCTCAGCTCGCCCACCTGGAGGAGGTCCAAGTGGAGGCCGCCAGCCGAGCTAGCTGACAGATACGGCAACCTGAGAACCACAAAGGAGAACCTCGAGGCCTGGGACGTAGTGGTCAAGGCTGCGAGGGCGCTGGGGGCCAAGGTCGTAGTCGTCCAGACCTCCCCTGGCTTCGGCTTCAGCGAGGAGAACGCCAGGCAGGCAAGGGAGTTCTTCAGGACTGTTGCCTCAAGGGACTTCGTCATCGGCTGGGAGCCCAGGGGCACGTGGAGGGAGAGGCCCGAGGAGGTCCTGAAGGTCATAGGGGACATAGACAGCGTCATCCACGTGGTTGACCCCTTCAGGGCCAGCCCAGTCAAGGAGGCCGCTGTGACATACTTCAGGCTTCACGGAATTGGGCGAGGGGAGGTCAACTACAGGTACAAGTACAAGGAGGAGGACCTGAGGGCCCTGTGCGAGAAGGTTCGCGAGCCCGCGGCCAGAGGTGACGCCTATGTCATGTTCAACAACGTCTACATGAAGGACGATGCCCAGGCGTTCCTAGGCCTCTGCAAACAGGTGTTATAGAGGCCGCGACCGCTCAACAACTTTGTCTCTCGACCTCTACTAACCGCTCTTGACGCCCAACAGGTCCTTCAGTACCGTGCCTTCCCTCAGGACGAGGACCATCTTTGACTGGTCCCTCAGGACCTTGATGTCATCTAGCGGGTTCCCGTCAACCACTATTAGGTCCGCCAGGTAGCCCTTGTCTATCACGCCCGCCCTGCCCTCCAGGCCAGCCGCTGTGGCCGCGTTCCTGGTCGCCGCTATCAGGGCCTCCACAGGCGCCATGCCGACTTTCTCAACGAATATCTCTATCTCCTCAGCGTTCTCGCCATGCCTGCCGACGCCGCCCGAGAAGTCGGTCCCGGTGGCCATCTTAACGCCCATCCTGTAGGCCCTCTTGATGTTCTCAAGGTGTATGTCCGACAGCTCAGCTATCTTCCTCAAGCCCCACTCCGGGACCCCCAGCCTCTGGCCCTCCTGGAGAAGCCTGTAGTCAATGGCGAACGTGGGGACGCAGAGGGCGCCTGCCCTGATCACCTCCTGGGCCGCCTCCTCATCCATCAGGTCGCAGTGGGCTATGACCTTAACCCCAGCCCTGGCCGCGTTGATTATGCCCGCCTTGCCCTCAGCGTGGGCGTGAACCCACCTGCCCGCCGCCCTGGCCTCGTCAACTATGGCGCCAAGCTCCTCGAGGGTGAACTGCCTGTACTCTGGCCTGTCCCTCTGGCTCAGCACGCCCCCTGACGCCATGACCTTTATGAAGTCGGCCCCCTCCCTCATGGCGTACCTGGCGGCCTTCCTGCACTCGTCAGGGCCGTCGCATATCAGGGACGCAAACGGCGTGATCTTCCTCGTGGTCCTGTAGTCAACCCACTCGACGGGGAGGTAGTGGACGTCCCCGTGCCCGAAGGTCTGGCTGAGGACAGGGCCTGCCGCCACAACCCTCGGGCCGACTATAGTCCCCTCCTTGACCGCGTCCCTCAGGTGAAGCCCTACTATGCTGCCCGCGTCAACAACAGTCGTGAAGCCGCTCCTGGCCAGGGCCTCCAGGTCCCTGACGGCCCTGGCGAAGAACACCCCTATGGGCGTCAAGAGGTCCTCCTCTATCCTGCCGCTCCTTGACCCCGTCAGGTGAAGGTGAGCGTCTATGAGGCCAGGCATGAGGAACTTGCCCCTTAGGTCTATGACCTCGGCCTCCGCTGGGACGCTGACCTCGCCCCTTGTGCCAACGTCGCTTATCTCGCTCCCCTTGACCACAACCGTGCCCCTGAAGGGCTGCCTCCCAGTTCCGTCAAATATGAGCCCGTCGTAGAGGACCAGAGGCCTTCCCGCGGACAAGGTCCTACCCCTCTGGGGCGGTGAGCATTACATTTTTAAGTTAAGCCGGCCTCGGGGCCTGCGTGGCACATCACGCCTCTCAGGCGATGGCTACTTCCCTCATCGGCCCTGTGCTTAACGGGGTCGCAAGGTAAAAGGCTTGCTGGCGCTACGCTGCCTGCTCTCCTGGTCTAGCCGCGGCGACCCCCTTGTTACCTATAAAGCCGTCAACCCTTTGCGCCACAGCGGTGAAGACCTATGGCACTGAGAAGGCCCTCTTACGTCGGGTCGCTCTTAACGTCGGCTATCGTTATTGCGCTGGCCGTCCTGGTCACCTACTTCCTTGTCGAATACAAGCTGATACCTGGGACCTATGAGAAATATCTATACGGCGTCGTCTGGCTGGTCGCCGGCGTCCTCGTCACGCACATAGTTAGCTCAAGGATCAGGGCTTCGCTGGCCCCAACTATAGGGGCCGCTAACGCCTCCTCCGTCGCCTTTGTTGCGAGGCTCGTGGGGTATATCATTGTGATCATAGGGTTCCTCGCCATAGTCAGGGTGAGCGTAGCTGAGGCCTTGGCGGCAGGCGGCTTCACGGGCCTAGTCCTAGGGCTGGCGTCGCAGTTCGTGCTATCAAACATCATAGGGGGCATCACAATAATCGTCACGAAGCCCTACAGGGTCGGCGACAGGATAACGTTCACGACGTGGCAGTACGGCCTGCTGGCCCCTGCCTACCCACCTAAGTTTTTCTCCCAGGACTTCCTGGTGCCGGGCCACACGGGCGTGGTGACGGAGATCACGCTCATGTATACCATCATACGAACTGATGACAATGTCCCGATGAAGGTGCCAAACAGCGTCATGGCCCAGGCGGCGATCTTCGTCCACTCCGACGCCGAGTACAGGGTGGTGAGGACAAAATATGAGGTCCCGAAGGACCTCGACCCTGACCTGGTGATCAAGAAGGTCAAAGAGGAGGTCTCCAAGCTGGACTTAGTGGTCAGGGAGCCCACCGTTCAGATCATTGATACCTCCCAGACGACCTATGTTATAGCTGTAGACGCCGCCTGCAAGACGATCAAGGAGGAGCCAGCCAGAAGCGAGGTCATAAAGGCCGTCATGAGGGCCGTGAGGGCGGTCAGGGAGGCCCAGGCGGCAAAGGGTGGCCAGCAGCCGTAACGCTTTAAGGTTAAGGGATCTATGAGGTAAGAGGAAGGGCTTGTCAGCGGACCTGGAGCAGAGGCTGAGGTCCTTACTTGGCCTTAACAAGTACCAGGCCTCCGCCTACCTGGTCCTCCTCAAGGCCGGCCCCATGAGGCCGCAGGAGGTGGCTAAGCAGGCAGGGGTTCCCGTGCAGAGGATCTATGACACGCTTAGGTCGCTGCAGGAGATGGGGCTCGTCGTTGAGAGGGAGGGGGTCTTTGAGGCCGTGGACCCGCTACAATCCCTCGGGGCTTTGGCCAAGAGAGAGGTGGCGAGGGCCCTGGAGAGGGCGAGCGACATCGACGCCCTGGCCAAGGATCTCTCCAGCAGCGCCCCTGGGGCCAGGCCAGCTGAGGTGACCCTGGTAAGGGGGCTTGACTCGATAATGGGGGCCGCCCTGGCCACAGCCTCCAGCTGTAACGAGAGGCCTGTCTTCCTCGCCCGCAAGGTCTTTGAGAGGCTGAACGTCCTCCTCTCCGCGCTGAAGGAGCTCGTAAGGTCCTCAGGGCCAGGAACCCTTGTGGCGGTCCCAAAGGGGTACCTTGAGAGGTACCGCCAGGAGGCCGAGGAGCTCAGCGGCTACGGCCTCAGGGTCGTCGAGTCCGACGCGGCCTTCCTGGACCTCATGGTGGCCTGCGACACAGTGATAATAGGCGTCCCGTACGGAGGTGACGCAATAGCTGTCGTCGTTAAGGACAGGGAGTTCGCTGAGGGCCTGAGGAAGGGACTGCTTAACCTGTTGTCCTCCGCGCCTTAAGGCCACTCCCCTCTCTCAAGGGCGTCCTTGAGGCCCATGATGGTAGTGTCAAGGAATCCCCTCACGGCAAAGGTCTCGCTGCTCTTCAGCAACTGGGCCACAGACGGCTCTACGGACCCTATCACGTTTTCGAGCGCCTGTATGTCGCTCGAGGGTCCGGCGGATCTTATCGCCTCAAGCCACCTCACCACCTGCTCTCTCGCCAGCTTAAGCCATCTGGGAGCATCGTCGTGGAGCCCGAAGTGTGTTGGCGCAAACCTGCGGGGGCTCAGCCGCTCCATCTTTGCCACGCTCTCAAGGTACATCTTCGGCTTGAACGGCGGAGGGCTCGTGGGCATAGGCACCTCAAGCCCTCCGAAGTTGAAGATGACGCCTGCTGAGTCCCCCGTGAAGAGAATGCCCTCGGGCTCCAGGACCAGGCTCATGTGATGGCTTGCATGGCCAGGGGTGTGAAGCACCCTAATTGAGGATGAGCCAAGGCTCACGACCAGCCCGTCCTCGGCCTGGATGACCCTCCTTGGGTCAGCGTTGAGGGGCCTCCCGTAGGCCTGAGGGAGGAGCGGCGTCAGCTCAAGGGCTGCTGAGTAAAGCTTGCTTGGGTCAACTACGTGGGGTACGCCCCTTGGGTGAACGTAAACTAACGAGCTGTTGTAGTCAGCCAGCAGGTGGGCCGCGGCGCCGGCGTGGTCAAGGTGCACGTGAGTTACGAAGATCAGGTCAGGCCTGACGCCGAGCCCTTCCAGGCCCTCCTTGAGCTTACTGTACGAGCTCTCTGGCCCAGGGTCCACCACGGCGACCTTATCATCTATTATGACGAACGAAGATATGTAGCCCCTCAGATCATAGGGGCTTACGTCTATCACCCTGACCTCAGCCAAATATGTTCCCCCTCTGAACAAGAGGTCCCAGGTAAAAATGCGCTGGTCACAAACGGCTACGGCCGAGAAGGCCAAGACGTACCTACTTGTGCTGCTGATGGCTGTGAGCTTCTCGTCAGCGTCTATACTTGTGCTACTTAGCGGCTTGCCCGGTCCCTCCGCCGCCACCTGGAGACTCCTACTCAGCGCTGCCATAACGTGGGCCTTCGCGTTGAGCGATGGCAGAGAGCTGGGCAGGAGCCTGTCAGACAGGGCCACGTTAGGCCTTGCCATAGCTAGCGGAGCGCTGGTCGCGGCCCACTTTGACCTCTGGATGACTAGCCTGTACCTGATGCCCGTCGGCGTAAGCGTCGCCATAGTTGACTCATACCCCGCTTTCATCTGGGCCCTGGGGGCCGCGCTCTTCGGCGAAAGGTACACAGCAGCCGAGGTGACCGGGGCCCTCCTGACGACAGCCGGCGTGGTCAGCCTCGCGCTAACAGAGCTTGACCCGCCAGGAGGCCTGGAGGGCGTGGCCCTCAGCCTGGGCGGCATGGCGGCCATGGTGGGTTACGTGCTGCTGGGCAGGTTAATCAGGTCCAGGTGGTCGACAAGCGCCTACACGGCCGTCGCTTACTCCTCAGGGGCCCTCGTGAACCTCCTGGCCCTAACCACTACGAGGGCCCTCCTCATGCCAACCGGCCTCACGGCATGGGGCTTCACGATAGCGCTGGCGATTGTGCCCATGATAGGAGGCCATACGACCATGAACTACCTGCTCGGCCGCAACAAGGTCCTGGCCGCGACCGTCGCGATGGCCGCCGAGCCCGCGGGCGCCTCGGTGTTGGCCTACCTGGTGTTCGGTCAAGGCCTCACTCTGCCCCAGGTAGCCCTCATAGCTATGATCAGCCTTGGGGTCATCCTCTCCTCAAGGCCCTGAGGTCAGAAGGCCCTCTCGCCGCCAACGAAGGTCGCGACGTTCCTTATCGTCCTTAAGTCAGCTGGCTCTGAGACCTCGAGGGGGTCCTGGGAGAAGACAGCGATGTCGGCCAGGTGCCCCGGCGTCAGCGACCCTATGAGTGGGTCCTTCAGCACCGCCGCGGAGCCAGCAGTGTAGAGGTGCAGCGCCTCGGGGACTGTGAGCCTCTCCTCGGGCGTGACCTTGGCCAGCTCACAGCCCTCCCCCTGACCCCTTGTGACAGCAGCGTAGACTGTCAGCCAGGGGTCTGTGGGCTCGACAGGCGCATCAGTTGAGAGCCCAACGACGGCGCCGGAGGCCACGATTGAGCGGAACCTGTAAGCCAGCCCTAGCCTCCTGGCCCCGAGCCTGCCCTTGAGCCAGCCCCTGTCCTCAATTACGAACATGGGCTGAACGCTCACCCTGACTCCCCTGAGCCCTGGAAGCTGGTCGTCCCTGACCAGCGAGGCGTGCTCAACCCTTGCGTCAGCGCCCGAGGCTGCCCTGGCCGCAAGGAAGACGTCAAGGGCGCCGTCACCTATGGCGTGGACAGCGACGTCCAGCCCTAGCCTGCTGGCCCTGGACATTATCTCGCTCAGCTCCTCAACGCTCACGTTCTGCTTCCCTCTCTCGCCGGGCGCGTCCTCGTAGGGCTCCGAGAGTAGCGCCGTCCTGGCCCCAAGGGAGCCGTCGGCGAACACCTTCACGCCCATCACCTTCACCCACTCGTTGCCGAAGCCGCCCGCCAGGCCAAGCCCCTCCAGCAGGCCAAGGGCGTCAACGTCGAGGTATAGCCTCATCCTCAGCATCATCCTCCTGGCCTCGGAAAGCAGGTCCTTGAGGAGCCTCAGGGGCACGTTCATGAAGCCCACCGTCGTGACCCCCTGGGAGAGCAATAGCCTCGCGGCGTCTGCCACGTAGCTCATGTACTGCTCGGGGGGAGGCTCGAGAGCCCTCAGCGCCTTAAGGAGCACGTCCTCCCTGACGACGCCCGTTAGTTCGCCCCTCTTGTCAACGACTACGTCTGGGGAGCCCTTCAGGCGATCTATCCCGAGCTGCCTCATGGCATATGTGTTGAGGGTCCCCACGTGGCCACATATCCTGACGAGTACAGCGGGCCTCTCAGGGACCAGGTCGTCTACGTCAAACCTAGTGACGAACCTCCTCTCTGCCATCCTCTCATGGTCCCAGCCCCTCGCGATGAGCACAGGGGGGTTCCTCTCCTGCAGGAACGCCCTGACCTTGTCCCTCAGCTCGGCTATGCTCCTCACGTCCCTCAGGTCAAGGGTGTTCAGCTGAAGGCCCAGGCCCGTGAGGTGAAGGTGCGAGTCTATGAAGCCAGGCCCCGCCGCCCGCCCTGGGAGGTCTACCTCCTCACAGCCGCTGAGGGCCTTGCAGGCCCCCTCGATGGCCTTGGACTCGCCGGCCATGACTACTAGGCCGTTGACGGAGAGGAGGGCGCCAGCCTTCACCAGGGGCCGGTAGCTGAGGTAGAGGTTGCCGAAGAAGGCCCTGACCTTCACCTCCTGGGCCATCGCGACCGCCTTAGCTCACTTCTTTATGAACGGGAAGTCCACGAGCTTCCCTTCACCAGCCCTGCCCCTCTCATCAATTATTGTCACGGTCTCCCCGAATATCGCGTACCTGGTGTCAACGTAGGCCTGACCTATGCCCCTGCCCAGGACTGGGCTGAAGGTGCCGCTTGTGACCCACCCAACCTCAACGTCGTCAACGAGCACCTTATAGCCGCCCCTTGGCACGAACCTGGCGTGTGACTTCTTCATCTCGATCCCTACCCTGACCCACCTCAGCCCCTCACGACGGCAAGCCCTTAGGGCCTCCTCCCCGTAGAAGCTCCTCTTAGACCAGTCTATGGCGCCCATGCCGTACCTGAGGCTGAGGGCGCAGGGGTACTTGACAGGGTCCTCGCCGTACTCGTTGCCCCCCAGGACGAAGCCCATCTCTATCCTCAGGGTGTCCCTTGCCGCTATGCCGGCCGGCTTAGCCCCAGCAGCTATGGCAGCCCTGAGCACCTTCTCGGCGTCAGCGTGCTCAGCCCACACCTCGAAGCCATCCTCGCCGGTCCACCCGCTCCTGCTCACGAGGAAGGCCTTAGCTCCAGCTAGGGTTACGTTGAGCCTGAACTCCAGGGGCCTGAGGGAGGCGGCCCAGTCAGCCCCCAGGGCCCTCATGACCTCAACGGCCTTAGGGCCCTGCAGGGCAAGCATGGAGAAGGCCTCGGTGAGGTCCTCTATCTCTACCTTGAGCCCCTTGAGGTCCGCGAGCCAGGAGAGGTGCGACTTCATCCTCTCCCTCGCGGCGGCGTTTGGCACTGCCAACCACTCGCCTGAGGGCAGCCTGTACCACATCTCGTCGTCTATGACCCTGGCGTGCTCGTTTAGGGCTAGGGTGGGGCCGCTCATGAAGCCCTCCTTAGTAGCTGAGACCACCTTCGTGAAGGCGTAATCCAGCAGCTGGGCGGCGTCAGGTCCCCTTAGCCTCAGCCTCCCCATGTGACTTATGTCGAAGATGCCCGCAGACTGCCTGACAGCCATGTGCTCCTCTATGGTGGAAGTATACGACATAGGCACTGTCCAACCAGCGAACTCGCCAAAGGTCGCGCCAAGCTCCTTATAAACGTCGTAGAGCGGAACTTGCCTAGACAATCAAACACCCACTAGAAGACGATACGTCCAAGTTATAAAGCTCTAGCACGTCACATGCACAGTAGGGCCTAAGAGGGTAAAGCCTCCACTTCAGGGCTTAAGGAGGTCAGTCCGGTATAGTAACGTAGCTTATCCTGAGCGACCTGCTTATCTCGTCAAGCCTCGACCACTCCTCATAGGTCAGTGACCAGCCGGCGGCCCCTGCGTTCTCCTCTACCTGCTGTGGGCTCTTAGCGCCGGGTATCGGAACGACCACAGGGCTCGCCATCATGATGAAGTTAAGGGCCACCTGAGACAGCGTCTTCCCCCTCTTCTCAGCTATCTCCTTCATAGCCTCAACAAGCTTCACTATCTGACTGTAGTTCTCAGGCCTGAAGAGGGGGTTACCCCTTCTTACGTCCTGCAGCTTGCTCACGTCCTCAGGCCTGTACTTGCCTAGGACCGCGCCCTGGGCCAGAGGGCTCCAAGCGAGGACAGTTATCCCGTTGGCCTCCGCGTACGGTATGTGCTCTTCCTCAGCCTTCCTCTCAACGATGTTGTACCTTATCTCAAAGATCTCTATGTCGTGCTTCGCCAGGCATGACCTGAACTCCTCTACCAGCGCTATGGGGAAGTTGCTCAGGCCTATGTACCTGATCTTGCCCATCCTGGCCAGGGCCTCAAAGGCCTTGGCGTACTCACAGGTCGGGTAGTTATGCCAGGCCGGCGGCCAGTGGGCCAGGAGCGCGTCTATGTGGTCTGACTGAAGCCTTGACAGGGACCCCCTGACAGCCCTGAATACGTCGTCCCTGTTAAGGTACTCCCCAGGTATCTTCGTCACTATGAACACCTCGTCCCTCTTTATCTGGAGGTCCCTGAGGGCCTGACCTATGAACCTCTCGCTCATCCCCATCCCGTAGACCATAGCAGTGTCGATGAGCGTCATCCCTAGCTCATAGGCCTTCCTGATGACCTCCTTGGCCCTCTCGTAGTCGGTCAGGCCCCACGCGTCGCTGAACTGCCAGGCGCCGAGCCCGACCCTTGAGACCCTTTCTTCTGTCTTCCCAAGCTTTACGTACTCCAACTTTGGCACCAGGCCTTGTCTGCGGCGTGGGCCTTTTAAATAAGCGTCACAGTCAGGGACTAGCCCTCCTTACTGGGTTAACGAGCCTGTCGAGGCCGCTTACAGCTACCTCTAGCAGGTCCCCGTCCCTCAGGTAACGCCCCCTTGGGTGGCCGACGCCTGGCGGCGTGCCTGTGAATATCAGGTCCCTGGGGAGAAGCGTCATGTACCTCGAGAGGTCAGCCACTATCTCGGCGAAGCTGAGCGACATGTCGCTAGCGCAGCCCCTCTGGACCCTCTCCCCGTTGAGGTAGGTCTCTACGCAGAGGCCCTCCAGCTCCGAGTAGTCGCTTATCAGCCTCAGGTAAGGCCCTGTCGGGGAGAACGTGTCAAGGCTCTTCGAGAGGCACCAGGGCATGCACACGTCGTACTGAAGGTCCCTGGCAGTAACGTCATTTCCAGCCATGAAGCCCAGTATTGACTCCTTGGCCTCCTTAACTCCGGCCAGCTTAACCTTCCTGCCTATAACTATGACCACCTCGCCCTCGTAGTCGGGCTTCTGAACGAAGGCAGGCACGTCAATTACGTGGAGGTGTCCTACCAAGGCGCTGGGGGCCTTCATGAAGTAGACGGGCCTCGCCTCCGACTTCATCTCGATTGCATGTTCCCTGAAGTTCTTCCCTATGCCAATTATCTTTGAGGGACTGGGCACGGGGGGCTCAAGCTGATGCTTTAAGTCCCCTATAGGCTCTGAGGCCTGAGCGCCCTCCAGCAGCCTAATCGAGTTAGGTAACCCCTCGAACAGCCGTGAGGGCGTTATCGGGTCCCCCTTGGGGTCCCTGAGCAGATACAGACTGCCCTTCTTGACACTGGCCACTACTATACCGTCTCCGTACCTCACGCTAGCAAGCTCAGCTGACACCTTTGGTCCCTCTAAGGGCCTCAGGCTAACCTTTTAAAGTCCTAAAGCCCTCAGCATGAAACGAACAACGTGAGGGGTCCGTGGTGTCAAGCAACCAGTCGCATAAGGTCATGAACCCCCTGAGGTACCTGAGGGAGGCCGTTAATACCAACGTATACGTCAAGCTGAAGGATGGAACGGAGTACATAGGCCAGCTCAAGGTCACTGACTCCACTATGAACCTCCTGCTTGAGAACTCCGTTGAGGTCAAGGACGGCAGGCAGGTGGTGGCCAAGCTCGGGAAGGTCCTGATACGCGGCAGTATGATCCAGTACATCAGCTTCACGCCAGAGGTAGCGGCGCCTGAAGTGGAGCTGAAGTAATCTAGGAACTACTTTCAAGAAGTGAAAGTATAAATAACGCCAGCCCTGCCAACAATGCTGGAAGTGTTGCCGATGAACTCCGTGAGGGTGTTGCTGATAGGCGCAGGGGCGGGCACTTCGTACTTCCTCGCAGGCCTTGAGAAGATAAAGTCCAAGGAGGTGGAGCCCCTGGGCATACCCTTCCTGAACCACCTGAAGGCCTACAGGCCTGAGGACGTTAAGGTCGTAGGGGTCCTCGACGTTGACGCCTCTAAGGTCGGCAAGGACATGTATGAGATAGCCAGCAAGCTCGTCCCCTATGGACAGATCCCGAGGGCGCTTAAGGACATAGTGGTTGAGCGAGGCGTCCACTGCGGCAGCCTGAGGGGCCTGCCCGTGACAGCGCTGGGCCTTGATGACCTTCTAGGCGACTCAATGGCCGCCGTGGAGCAGGTCGTTAACACCCTTCAGAAGCTTCAGCCTGACGTAATAGTTAACGTCATAACCACAGAGCCCTACAGCTACGCCGAGAGCGAGCTTGACTTCATCAAGCTAGCCCCAAGGTGCAAACTGGGGGCCACTATGGCCTACGCCTACGCCGCCGCGGAGTACAGCAGGAGGAGCGGGCATAAGGTGGCCTTCGTCAACTTCACGCCGCCGCCTGCCGCCAACAGCCCAGGGGTGGTCAGCTACTTCGACAGGGTGGGCGCCCTGGTCCTCGGAGACGACGCTGCTACGGGGGCCACGCCGCTGACGGCTGACCTGCTGGAGCACATAGCTGAGAGGGGGCGCAGGGTGACTTCGATAGCCCAGTTCAACATAGGGGGCAACACGGACTTCCTGAGCCTGACAGAGCCTGAGAGGAACCACTCAAAGGAGATAACGAAGAGCAGCATAGTCGATGACATACTGGGCTATGACGCGCCGCACTACATAAAGCCCACGGGCTACCTTGAGCCCCTTGGGGACAGGAAGTTCGTCTCTATGCACATAGAGTACATAGGGTTCGGCGGGTTCAGGGACGAGATAATAGTCAACGCCAGGATTAACGATAAGTCTAACCTGGCTGGGCTGATGGCGTCTGCTATACCGATATCAAAGGCCCTGATCGACAGGGGCGTCCGCGGCACGCACGCTCCAACTAACAGGTTCTTCATGAAGATGCCCGGCCCGAGGGGGACCAAGAACGTGAGCAGGATAGTTGCCTACTATGACCTGCTCAAGGAGCTCAGGGCCCTCGACATAGCTTAACGTTAGTAAATCTATATATCTAATTATTAGATACATTGCGTAAAACCTCTTGATCATATTTAACCTGCCAAAAGGACTGTCCAGGTGAAAGAATGTACCTGACTCCACTGCAGTATGGCCTCTCCGTGGTCTCAGGTGTGATAGTTGGGTTCTCCCTGGGCCTCATAGGCGGCGGGGGCTCTATACTTGCCGTCCCCCTGTTACTTTACCTTGTGGGCATTAGCTCAATTCCTAACGCCGCCCATGTAGCCCTTGGCACTACGGCGCTGGCTGTGGGAATCAACGCTTACATAAACTCCTACATGCACCTGAGGAAGAAGAACGTTGCGCCAAGGGTCGGAGCGCTGTTCGCTGGCGTCGGCCTCATAGGGGCCCTCCTCGGCACCTACCTGGGCCACATAACTCCTGGCGAGAGCCTCCTCCTCTACTTCGCCATAGCCATGATAGTCCTGGGCGTCTACATAGGCTTCTTCAGGCACTCGGCCTCGGCAGGCTCCAGGGAGGAAGTTGACAGGGTCCTTGAGGCCGCCTCAAGGTGCCCAAGGCTGACGAAAAGGGTTGCTACCATCGTCGCGGCCTCTGGCTTCTTGGTCGGGCTGATAAGCGGCTACTTTGGCATAGGGGGCGGCTTCCTCATAGTGCCGGCCCTCATGTTCTCGTCAGGGCTGTGCATAGCTAGGGCCATAGGCACCTCGCTGATAAGCGTGGGCACCTTCGGAGTGGCGAGCGGGCTTGAGTACGCTGTATACGGCGACACCCTGTTCCTCATATCGGCCCTTTACTTAATAGGCGGCGTCGCGGGCGGCTACGTAGGCACAGGCCTCGCCGTGAAGGCGCCCAAGAAGACCCTCCAGAGGGCCTACGGCATCATCATAGTGCTAGTTGGCATCTACATGATCTTCCGCGTGCTCCACCTCTAACCTAAAAATAACGGGACCGCCAGGTAACCCCTTTGGGTTCGCCTTGAAGGGCGAGGATAAGGTCGTGGTAATAACGGGTGGCGACAGGGGCATCGGCAAGGCCACAGCCCTTAGGTTCGCCAGGGAGGGCTACATGGTCGTCATAACGTACAGGTCGAATAGGGAGGCCGCTGAGCAGACCATTAATGATGCTCTCTCGGCAGGCTCCCCCTCAGCCATGTACTACCAGCTTGACGTCTCAGACCTCGCCTCCGTTAAGGCGTTCTCCCAGGCCCTCTCATCAGCTCTGCCTTACGTCAACGTATTAGTTAACAACGCTGGCATCATAGACTACTACACAGCAGAGGAGCTGACCCCTGAGAGGTGGGACGAGGTAATAAAGGTGGACCTCTCAGGCCAGTTCTACGTCATAAAGCACCTGCTACCGCTGCTCAAGAAGGCCCCCTGGGCAGCCATAGTTAACGTGGCCAGCATATCCGGCGAGACCGGCAACGTTGTGGCCGGCGTTGCCTATGCCACCGCCAAGGCGGGCCTCATAGGCCTCACCAAGAAGCTCGCCATAGAGCTGGCCAAGTACGGGATCAGGGTGAACGCTGTGGCGCCCAGCTTCGTAGAGACTGACATGACCGCCTCGGTCCTCTCAGACCAGGCCAGGAGGGCTCAGATCTTGTCGTTGCACCCGCTGAACAGGATAGCTAGGCCTGAGGACGTGGCTGAGGCCATTTACTTCCTCGCCAACCCGGTCACAGCAGGTAACATAACTGGGCACGTGCTAAACATAAACGGAGGACGTTATACGTAGCTCAGTGACGCCTAAACTGTTTAATGCTTTTAAGCGAAGACCTCAGCCTTGTAGCCGCAGTGACGCCCTTAACAGACATGTTGAACTTAGCACACTACTTTAAGCTGGCAGGCTATGCCATCGCTCTAGGCTCTGCCATAAACCTTGTTCTGACCCTCCTCTGGGGGCTGAGGTGGAGGAGCGGCCTGAGGCGCCTTGGCCTTCAGGTCTCATACGTAAGGGCCCTTGAGGCCATAGCATCAAGCTTCCCAATAGGCGTCTTCCTGCCAGGCAACAAGGCGTCGCAGGAGGCGTTCAGGATTGCGTACCTCAGGGTGCCGAACGAGCACAGGGCCAAGGTCATATCCGCGACTACGTTAGAGTGGGTGAGCGAGGGGGTCGTGCTCGGGGCCTTCGTCCTTGGCCTCCTGGTGTTCAGGTATGCCAGGTACCTGACCCTCCTGCCCGCAAGCCTTTACCTTGTGGAGCTGCAGGAGAGCGGCGTCAGCGCCAAGGCGAGGAAGGCCCTTAATGACTTCATCGGCGGCCTTAAGGCGTTGGCCTCGGACAAGGAGATGCTAGCCATCTATATTAGCGTCAGCGCCGCCATACTGGCACTGGATATCTTTAAAGTGGGCTACATGTTGGAGGTCCTGGGCTTCAACTTGAGCCTGGCCGAGCTAATAGCGCTATACACGGCCCTAAGGCTATCCTCGCTGGCCCCGACGCCCGCCGGCGCTGGCGTCTTCGACCTAACGGTCATAGCTGTACTTACTGCCATGGGCTGCCCAGCGGAGATCTCTACCGTCTACTTAGTTGCGATAAGGGTCGTTGACACCCTTCTGCCCGCCGGCGTCGGCGCTGCGGTCCTCGCCACCTCAGGCGGCCTAAGAATTTTGGAGGCCGTGAGGAGGAGAAGGGTTGGAAAGCCTTAGGATAGCCATGGTTTCTGACTGGTTCCTCCCCCGAGTCGGGGGCGTCGAGGTAAGCATACATGAGCTAGCCCGCGCGCTCGGCATGAGAGGGCATGAGGTATTTGTCGTCACGCACAGCTACACGACTACAAAGAGCTCGCATGTCCTTGAGGATGGAGACCACTATATTGTCTACAGGGCCCCCTCACCTATTAACGTAAAGGATGACGTGACCCTGGACCCATTAGCTGTCGCGAGGTCTGTTCTGTTCATTAAGCGTAACGCCTTTGACCTAGTGCACTCACACGGGATCTCCTCTACGCTGAGCCTTATGACAAGTATGGTCGCGAGCGGCGGCATCGGCGTGCCCAGCGTCCTGACGAATCACTCCCTGATATCTAATGACCTGCCACCTGGCGTGAGGAGGCTGCTCAAGTACGGGCTTAAGTGGCCAACAGTGCTTACTGGCGTCTCGAGGGCCGCCTCGCACGACGTCGAGGTCATCAGTGGGAGAAATTCAAGGCTGACGCCTAACTGCATAGACGTCAATAAGTGGCGCGAGGCCGCCTCCTCTCAAAAGCTTGAGGGGGACCCGGCCGTCATAATAACGTCCAGGCTCTCGAGGAGGAAGAACCCCCTTGAGATAGCTAGGGTCGCTGAGCTGGTCCTCAGGAGACTACCCAGGGCGGTGTTCTACGTCATAGGGGACGGAGTCCTCTCGGCAGACCTGAGGAAGCTCATAGCCAGCAGAGGACTAGAAGGCCACGTAAGGCTCCTCGGTACAAGACCCAGGCATGAGGTTGCTAAAATGCTGTCGGGCGCTGACTTCTTTGCCCTAACCAGTTACAGAGAGTCCTTTGGGCTGGCGGTCCTTGAGGCGATGGCCCTGGGCTTAGTCCCCGTAGTGTACAGGTCACCCGGCGTACTTGACCTAGTAGAGGACGGACAAAGCGGCTTCGTAGCTGATGACGCGACCTCCATGACTGAGGCCATAGCCAACGCCTACGAGGACCAGGCCCTGTTCCGCTCTGCCTCAAGGGCGTCAGTGGAGAGGGCCAGGCTCTTCGACTGCCAGGCCGTGATAGACAGCTATGTCCTACCTGTCTACAGGGAGGCCTTGAATTCCTGCTCTCAGAATGACAGGAGGTTCCTAGTTTACAGGCTATATCGCCGCCTAGTAGGAGACCCTGTGAGGCCGGGCGAGTGGTGTAGTGAGAGGAAGTGGAGGTATCATGAAAGGGCCAAGGAGGGCCTTGTCCCTGTCATTCGACGTAGAGCCTGACGCGCCCCCTTACCTGAACACCCTCAGGGGTGTTGACGAGGGCCTTCCTAGGCTGCTCGACCTCCTTGACGAACTGAGGGTCAGGGCAACCTTCTTCTTCGACGCGAAGGTCGCCGAGGGGAGGGAAAGGCTCGCCAAGGAGGTCGTTGACAGAGGCCACGAGCTCGGCAGCCACGGGTACGGGCATGTTAGGCTTGACAGGGTCAGCAGGGGGGAGGCGCTGAGCCTTATTGACAAGTCCCTGAGGACCCTCAGGCGGTTCTCTGAAGTCGTCTCGTTCAGGGCGCCTAACCTCAAGCTTCCCTGGCCACTGCTGAAGGACCTGGTCACCCTAGGGGTAGAGGTCGACTCAAGCGTGGCCTCGTATAAGCCCCCCTTTGTCAGGCAGCCCTTCTGCTACGGGGGCCTCCTCAGGGTACCGGTGTCGGTGACCAGCAGCGTCCTCAGGGTCCCCCACTCCCATGAGCTGCTTAGGCTGACCCTAAGGAACAGCTACATCGTGTTGTTCGCCCACCCCTGGGAGTTCGTCAAGCTTAGGCACTGGAGGCCTGACATCTGGCTGTGGACAGGTCCCGGCCTCTACCTAAAGCTTAAGAACATAGTGAAGGCCTACGTGGAACGAGGGTATGACGTCATTACGATCAGGGAGGCCAGAGGCCTGGTGATCAGGTGTGGTGATGGGGAGGCTTAGGGAGCTGGTCAACAAGGTGGCCCCGTCAACTATAGGCAAGGCGCTCGCCAGACGAGGCGTCAAGGCTGACTACATAACTTACGCGGGCCTGGCCCTAGCCGCCCTGGCCCCTGTCGTCGCGGCCCTAAGGGAGGGCTGGGCGGTGCCAGTCCTCGTGGCGCTCTCAAGCCTTATGGATGTGATAGATGGCGCTGTGGCCAGGGCCTCGGGCAGGACCACGCCCTTCGGCTCCTACCTGGACTCCGTGACCGACAGGGCCTCTGACGCCATGTTCATAACCGCCATAGCCGTTCTCGGCGCTAACGCCTACCTCTCCCTTGTAACCCTCATGTTCTCCTTCCTGGTCAGCTACGCCAGGTCGAAGGGGGAGCTGCTGGGCGTCAAGATGGAGGGCGTGGGCCTCATGGAGAGGGGCGAGAGGGCGATACTGCTCCTCCTCGCCTCAATAGCCGCGGCGGCCGGCAGCCTCCTAGCCTGTAACATCATTGTGCTCACTATAGCTGTCCTCTCCGCGGTTACAGTAATCCAGAGGTCTGTGCACATCAAGAGGAGCTTGGAGGCCGCCCCTAAGCCTACCTCATAAGGTAATATCCTGCCGTGACTTTGAGGAAGGCCCTCAATACCTTTCCCTAATACCTCTGTCCCACACTCTTCTGACAGTGACAGCCTTGAGCTACGCCGAGAGGTCCAGGGAGTATTACCTTGAGACGGGCACCAGGTTCCCAAGGCTCATAATCTGGGCCATAGGCCTCGTGAAGGCCTCTGCAGCGAGGGCCAATGCCAAGCTGGGCCTCCTTGACGAGGGGTTGGCCTCATGCATATATGAGGAGGCCCTGAGGCTGTCCCAGGGGCTCTATGACGATGAGGTGACTGTTGACGTCTTCCAGACGGGGTCTGGGACGGGCCTAAACATGAACGTCAATGATGTCATAGCTTCTCATGCCAGGAAGAGGTGCAATAGGGAGGTCCACCCAAACGACCACGTCAACATGGGGCAGTCAAGCAACGACGTTGTGCCAACGGCCATTAGGGTGGCAGCCTATAAGGCCGTCTCCAACCTCGTCATCCCAGCGGCCAGATCTATGGCCTCGTCGCTCAGGGCCAGGGCCTCAGAGTACATGGAACTTGTCAAGCCAGGGAGGACGCACCTGAGGGATGCCCTGCCAGTGACCTTCGGCATGGAGCTTGAGGCCTACGCTGACGCCCTAGAGGGCGACGCCACAATGATAGAGCAGGCCTCAGAGAGGCTCCTGGAGGTCCCGCTCGGAGGCACGGCCGTGGGCACAGGCCTTAACGCTCATCCCAGGTTCGTGGAGGTCGTCATCAGAGAGCTCTCATCGCTTACTGGCCTTCAGCTGAGGCAGGCCAACAGGATGAGGGCCATGAGGAGCCTCACCGACCTAGTAGCCCTGAGCGGCGCCATAAGGTCGCTGGCGCTTGACCTGTACAGGCTGAGCCAGGACCTCAGGCTCCTGAGCTCAGGCCCCAACACGGGCCTCGGCGAGGTAGAGATACCAACTGAGGTAGCGGGGAGCAGCATAATGCCGGGCAAGAAGAACCCCGTGACGCTGGAGGCGGCCATGCAGGCGATAGCCCAGGTCATAGGTCTTGACGCCGCCGTCTCCTGGGCCTCCTCGCTCGGCGAGCTGGAGCTGAACATGGGCATACCGCTGGTGGGCTATGACGTTCAGCTAGAGGCGTCCCTGATATCTGAGGCCCTCAGGAAGGTCGAGACGATGGTCGTCAGGAGGCTTAAGGCCAACGCTGAGAGGATGAGGAGGCTCGCCGAGTCAAGCCAGGCTCTAATAACGGTCTTCTCGCCTCTCTTAGGTTACGACCTGGCTACCGCCGTCTCTGAGGAGGTCAGCAGAGGTGTTAGCCTGGAGGACGCCTTAAGAAGGCACGGCGTGCCTGAGGACAAGGTTGTGTTAGTTAAGGACCTCCTAAGGCTCGTGAAGCCCGGTTACCCAGCGAAGGACTTAGAGGCAAGGTCTGCGTAAGAAGAGTTAGGTGGCCGCTGGCTTCAAGGCAGGAGAGTTATGATATTCTGACGCCGCACTCCTCGGCTGCCCTCTTTTGCGCATAAATGGTCATCCTGATGTGGCCCACAGGGTCCTCTGCGTCAAGGACGTTCTGTCCAATCACCTCATACCTGGCCCCGGCGCAGAGGCCCTCGCCTGGCCTCACTCCATCAATTAGCACCAGAGCCCCCGGGATAGTCGATACTAGGTCCTTCACTACCCCCTTTGCTGAGCCAGGAAGCAATATCATGGGGGACGTAAGGCCCTTAACGGCTGGGATGAGGGTCCCCCTCAGCTCATCCAGCCCCATGAGTGTCACGTCGCTATTGGTCACCGCTATCACGGGCCTCACGCCTGACCTCTCGAAGACCTTAACGAGCTGGTCACGCCTAGGGCTGGCGATCGCCCTCCACGAGATTGTGACAGCGTTAGCGTAGCCTGCCAGGTCGGCCAGCCCCTCAAGATCCTCAGGGTCATCGTCAACCTTTAGGTCAAGTACCACCAGCTTGTCCTGGAGGGCCTCGCGAAGCCTTGAGAGCCCATGGGCCCCAAGCAGAGGAATAAGGGGCGGCTTCACGATGAACCCAGCGAGCAGCTGCCTTACCCCCAGCACCTCCGACTCTACATCCCTTCCCCTGGCAGTCCTTCGCCTGGCCAACTTCATGACGAGAGTCAAGCCGACCTCCCGCCAGCGAGCCTTCTCGTCATCCACTCCTCAAATTCCTTTCTCAGGGCCATCAGGTTGGGCTGGGTGTTATCACCAAGTCCCCTCACGCTTAGGACCGCATCAACGAGGTCCCTCGTCAGCTCGTCAAAGACCTTATAGGTGACCTCGCCCCAGGGCTCAGCCTGGTAGCTCCTCTCAAGTAGCCTGACGCCCCCGCATCTGGCCTCAGGCGATATCTTGTAGGGCTCGAAGGCCGCCACGACCGGCTTGCCGAAGTAGCCGGCAAGTATGGCGAGGTTCTTTGAGCCCAACTTATTGTAAACACACCCGTCCAGGGTAACGTTATCAGCGCCTATCAGGACGGCGTCAACAAGGCCTATCACGCCGCTGGCCGCGGTGTCAGGGAGGAGCTCCACGTCGACCCTCCTTGACCTCAGTTCAGCGGCGGCTTGCCTCCCCTCGCCGCCAGGCAGGCTCTCAAGGACGTAGACCTTCTTGAGCATGGGGCCCAGGGACAGGAGGACGTTGATCACGTTCGTGCTGTAGCTAAGCGTCATGACCGTTATCGGCGCGTCCTTCGCTAGGTCCCTGGCGTGGGAGGCCACCTCGGACTTCGAGACCCTCATGTACTCGATGAAAGCCTCAGCCGCCACGTCAAGGGGGACGTCCCGCATGCACGCCTCCTTCAGAGTCCAGACAAGGCTGGCTATGCTTCCCATCGTTGGATTGGCGCTCATCAGGACCCCCTCTAGCTCGTAGATTTGCTCACAGCTGGCCCTCCCTGACCTAGCGTCATCGATCACCGCCTTGGCCAGTGTCTCGGCTGACCAGGAGGCCCCCCTTACCTGTTCCCTGGAGACAAGAGCCACGGCCTCGTTAACAGACTCGAGCAAGGTCCCCCCAAGATAAGTTACATTAAGGTCTATAACTGCGTTAAGCAGAAGGTCATTTCAAAGGCCCTTTACAGGCTAAGGACCTCAAGAACCTTTAAATAACGGACCTGGATACCGTATCCAGGGATCGGCTTTGAGCTCTGTTCAAAGGGGCCTGTCGGCAGCCCTTGTGGTGCTTTTAGTAGTAGCTATTTTGCTCTCTGCTTACAATACCGTTCAGCTCGCCCAGCTTGAGAGGCAGGTGAGGAGTGTCAGCTCAAGTGTAGGCTCGTTAAACTCCACGATTCAGGGCGTCAGCTCAAGGGTTAGCTCACTAAATTCCACTATCCAGGGCTCCATAGCTAATGTCAATAGGCTGTCGGAGGTGGCCTCAGCCCTTGGCTCGGAGCTCTCCGAGCTTAACGCGACCCTGTCAGGCCGCATAGCCTCGCTGGAGAGCCAGCTGACGCAACTTGAGAGTGAAGTTAGGTTCCCTGTCACCATAGTTGACGCCCTTAACAGGACCGTGGTGATACCCTCAATGCCCATGAGGATAGTTACCCTAGACCCCGCCGCGACCGAGATAACCTTAGCAGTGGGGGCCGGCGGCCAGCTTGTAGCCGTTGACAATGACAGCGTCCTGTACCTGCCGCCCCCGTTTAACGACACAGTTCACGAGATGGTGGCCAACGGCTCCCTGAAGGTCATCAGCAGCACGTACTCCTCCCCTGACATTGAGCAGATAATGGCCCTCAGCCCTGACCTTGTCATCGGCACCGCGGGGTGGGGCTACAACAACTACATAGCGTCAACCCTGGCCAGCTACGGAATACCTGTACTGCTCCTCCCGTCCTCTGAGTCCCTTGAGGACGTGTACAGGGCCGTGATAATGGTCGGCGAGGCGACGGGTCACGTTAACAACGCGGTAAAGCTCGTCGAGTCCATGTCGGCTCAGATAACAGCTGTCGAGAGATCCCTTGAGAACGTAAGCTACGTCAACGTTACCGTGATCCTCTGGATAAACCCCACCTATGTAGCTGGGGGAGGCACGTTCATAAATGACATGATGACGCTGGCCGGGGGAGTCAACGTGTTCCAGAACCTCAGCGGCTGGCCAGTCATAAGCTCTGAGGACCTGCTTCAGGCGAACCCCAGCGTCATAATACTCGTGAGCAACGGAGGCCTCTTCAACGCCAGCTCGCTCTACCAGTGGCTTAACTCAACCATAGGGCCAGCCTACGTCAACATAGCGGCGATCAAGTACGGCAGGGTCTACGTTATAGGGGGCTGGTACGAGAGCGTGATGAGTGAGCCCGCCGTGCTGACCCCCATGGCTGTTAAGCTCCTGGCAATTATACTTCACCCGCAGGCCTTCAACCTGACGTCAGTTCCTCAGCTGATAACGCCTTCAACCCTCAGCCCATCGCTCCTCACAAACCAGGGGTAGGCTTTGAGGGCTGAGCGCCTCACGCTAACGCTGATCGCTATTTCCTTGCCCCTCTCAGTCCTGCTTTCTTTATCTATAGGCCCGTACAGGTCGGTCGACTTCCCTGTGGTCGTAGCCGCCCTCGTGGGCCTGCCGGTTAGCAGGCTCAGCCTTGACGTCCTTACCTACAGGGCCGTCAGGACCCTGGCGGCCGGCGTCCTGGGCGCTGGCCTCGCAGTCTCAGGCTCGACGCTTCAGTTCACGCTCCGGAACCCCCTCGCTGACCCATACCTGGCAGGAGTGGCCAGCGGCTCGCTCCTCGGGGTAACCCTGGCGCTCCTCTGGGGGAGGGCCTCGTTCTGGGACCTCTACGCTGCCGCCATAGCTGGGGGCCTCCTGACCCTCTCGGCCGTGATCACGATATCGGGCCTGGCGGGCGGGGGCGCGGTCACCCTTCTCGTGGTCGGGGTGGCCTTCTCATATGTGCTGAGCGGACTCACGATGTTCTTCATGATAATGCTTGGGCCCAGGCTGCCAGGAGCGCTCTACTGGATGTTCGGCAGCGTGGCATTCATGACGCTGCCCCTTGTTGAGAGGACCCTCGTCATCTTGGTCCCCGCAGCGGCTGCGCTGGCCGCGCTGTCACGCCCCCTTAACTCCCTGCTCTTAGGTGATGAGGTAGCGAGGGCCATAGGCGTCAGGGTGAGGCTCGTGAGGCTCAGCTCCTTCGCGCTCGCCTCGCTGATAACAGCAGCCCTGGTCTCAATGGCGGGGCCCGTGGGCTTCATAGGCCTGGTGGCGCCGTGGCTTGCCAAGAGGTCCTTCGGCGTCAGGTTCTCAACAGTTCTCTGGGCCTCGGCTGCCATGGGGGCCGAGATAGCCGTCCTAAGTGATGTGATTGCCAGGCTCGTCCTGTTCCCATCCGAGGCCCCACTGACGGCCGTCACGAGCGTCTTCGGGGCCCCTCTGCTGGTCTACATTTTGATTAAGTCAAGAGGGGAGTAGCTTGCCGTGCATAGCGGCAAAAGAGCTCACATTTAAGGTCAAGGGTAAGGTGATAGTTAAGGACTTATCAGCCGAGCTGTGCGGGGGCCTTAATGTAGTGCTGGGTCCCAACGGCGCTGGCAAGACCACGCTGTTGAGGCTCTTCGCCGGCGTCCTCAGGCCCACGCAAGGTTCCGTGCTCATTGACGGCGCGCCTCCAGACAAGGTCAGGGCCCGCATCTCATATGTGCCTGCCCAGCTTTCCCTGGACCCCATGACTAGAGTCGTTGACCTAGCCGAGGCCATTAACTACGGCAAGGACGGGTCATGGCGTAAGCGCCTAAGGGAGTACCTGTCAACCCTTGGGATAGAGTGGGCCGCCGAGAGGAGGTTCAGCACGCTGAGCAGCGGCGAGCAGAGGCTGGCCACCATAGCGGCGGCGCTTTCGAGGGGAGGTGACGTGATAATAGCTGATGAACCAACGGAGTTCCTTGACGTCAGCAACCGCGCTAAGGTCTTTGCGCTTTTCAGGGGGCTGGTCAACAAAGGCGCCCTGGTGATAATTGCAACGCACGACGTTAGGCGCGCAGGCCAAGCCGACAGGGTGCTGGTCCTCAGCAGGGGCGTCGTTACGTTCGCCGGCCAGCCCGGGGAGGGACTCGTGGAGGCCCTCAGCAAGGCCTACGGCGTTGATGCAAAGACTCTGCTGGAGGCTTAGGGAAGCGTTCTGCGTAAGCCGTTCTCTTTGAAACGTACCTAAGCTTATAAAGGGTTTCTGCAACAGCCCCTTGGGACCTGGAATGGTGTCTTTCAAGAGGTATGAGCTTCCTCCCTTGCCTTACCCCTACGACGCGTTGGAGCCTGTGATAAGCAAGGAGACCCTGACCTATCACCATGATAAGCACCACCTGGGCTACGTGAACGGCGCCAACGCAGCCCTTGACAAGCTCGAGAAGTACCTGAACGGGCAGGTCGAAAGCCTTGACGTCAGGGCCGTCCTAAGGGACTTCGAGTTCAACTACGGGGGGCACCTGCTTCACACGCTCTACTGGCTTAACATGGCCCCCAGGGGGAAGGGCGGGGGGAAGCCTGGCGGCGCCATAGCAGATGCCATAAATAAGTACTTCGGCGGCTTCGAGAAGTTCCAGAAGCTCTTCGGCGACGCGGCCAAGAACGTTGAGGGCGTTGGGTGGGCCATACTGGCCTACGACCCCATCACCGGCGAGCTGAGGATACTCCAGGTGGAGAAGCACAACAACGTCGTCACGACGAACCTGATACCGCTCCTAACAGTCGACGTCTTTGAGCACGCCTACTACATAGACTACAGGAACGACAGGGCCAAGTACGTTGACAGCTGGTGGAGCCTAGTCAACTGGGACGACGTGGAGGCCAGGTACCAGAAGGCGCTCAACGCGCCCAAGTTCATACTTTGAACCTGAAACTTCCTTTTTTCTACATATTTACGGGACTTTATAGCTTTCTTCTGGAAGCCTCAAACGTGAGGTGGGAAAGTGACAGTAAAGGTCTGGATTGAACCCCGCGAGAACTGCATAGCTGACATGGTGTGCGTCAGCCTATGCCCCGACGTGTTCGAGATGAACGAGCTTGACGGCAAGGCCGAGATAGTCCCCAAGTGGAGGGCTGACCCCGACAACAAGCAGCAGGGAAGCAGAAGCGAGGGCGACCCGCCCGATGAGTATGAGGACTGCATTGAGGCGGCCGCTAACAGCTGCCCGACCCAGATAATTCACTATCAGGGTTCTAAGGGGTCACACTAAGACAGCTCTCCTAAAGCTAACCCATAAATCGCCACAGCTGACCTGCTTATCATGAACTAATGACGTGTTTTATAGCGCCTGAGGGCTTGCCTCTCTGCCCTGAGTCCCCCGCTTAGGGTCCCCTCTGACAAGACTCTGACCGCAACGCCGAGGGCCTTAAGAGATGGCAGTCAGGGTCACCACCTACGGGGCCATAGCCAAGGCCCTCAGCATATCGCCCATGGCTGTGGCCAGGGCGCCTAGCGAGAACCCAAGGCTGATAGAGAGCCGTGTCATAGGGTCATAACGTTAACAGCAGGCTAGGCGGCTACCCTTCAGTGAGCCTGAGGTGAAGAGGGGGCTCCTGAAGCCTGAGGGCATGAGGTTTAAGAAGTTGAACAGGTCGCTGAAGGAGCACATCACTAGGACCAAGCATAGATAAAAGTTTATGATCTGCGCTCAATAATATGTAAGACCGTTAACTAATAAGGTAGTTAGCTAATAAGTGGGTGAGATACGTGAGCGCGGCCAAGAAGTCAACGTCGTTTGCAGTGATGGCTGCAGTGGTGACCATGGCCACCTTTGGGGCCAGGGCCTCGAACAACATGATAGCGACGACCATGCCCCTTCTGGCACATCACCTCTTCAACTTCAACGGCCTCGAGGTAGGGCTACTCGCCATGGCGTTCATGGGCAGCACCTTCATATCAACCAGCTTCATAAACGCAAGGCTGCCCGCGAGAAGCAGGAGGAGGTTCTTCATAGCATCAGCTATGGCCTACGCCGTCCTCTTTCCGTTCTACTCAAAGTCCAACCCAATTACGATATGGGCGCTGGCCGTGGCCGCAGGGGCCGTGCTTGGGCCGATAATGCCTAATATAATGACATCGGCAGGCGCGATCAGCGACCCAAGGCAGAGGGAGAGGCTGCTCACAATATACACCCTTGCCCTCAGCACCTCCCTCCTCATAGGCCCTGCCATAGACTCTGTAATAGTTAAATACGTTGGACTCAAGGCCTCCTTTATCTTCTTTGAGCCCATAGCAGCCCTCGTTGCCGCCACTGCGCCTCTGGTCAGGTTCCCCGAGGAAGGGCGCCCTACCGATGGCTCGGCCAGGCCCAAGGTGACCTCAATACTTACCAACAACGGGTTCATCGCCGCCTCGCTTAACAACCTTACGTACTCTGTTCCCTTCGCCTTCATAACGAGCTTCGCTGGCCTCTATGCTGAGTACAGGTTCCACGTAAGCAGCTCCTTGGCGCTTCTGCTGTACTCGCTTTTCTACTCAACCTCGTTCTTAGGCAGGCTCGTACTAGCCATAAGGCCGCCCTACAACATAGTGAGGCTCATGACGCTCTCCTCGACCCTCACGCTGATAGGCCTCGTAGCCGCCTGGGCCTCGCCTACCATACTGGTTTACATGGTTGCCCTGCTCATCCTTGGAATTCCGCACGGGCTTACGTACACGCTGAGCGTCATATCAATATCTAGGACCTTCGACCTAAGGAGCCTCAACGCCGCTAACAGCTACTTCTTCTCGATAATGATGATTATCGGCTCTGGGCTGCCGGCCGCCCTTGGAGCTATGGTCACCGCCGCCGGCTACCAGGCCACAATACTAAGCATTGTACCCATAGTGGCTGTTATCTTCGGCGCTACCATGTTCTTCGCCAGGAGGGCCTCGGCGGCACTTATCAGGCCTCTCATGGCCGCTGCAGGTACGTAGTCTAACTTTCATATCACTACGACAAAGGGCTACAGTTAACTACGCGAGGGCGTTACGGCTTCGTTTCAGCGCTTCCTCGGGAGGCAGCTGAGGAGGCCTTCACGGCCTCGCCGAGGGCCTTAAGCAGGGTCAGAAGCACGACGCCCGCGTATATTACGTCAGGGTCTGACATGGCCCTCATGAGGTCAGAGACGTTGGGTGACGTGGCTGCCTGAAGCCCCTTCCTGAACCCCTCTGCGGTCTTCTTTATGATGTCAAGGATCTGCGGATCCCCGAGGGCCTTTGAGACCTCTAGCGCTACTGCAGCGATGCCCTTAAGTGACCTAATGGCGTCCTCTGTCATCCTTGCAACCTCCTCAGGGGGCAGCTCCTTCACTATCGTGTCGCTGACCGCCTGCATAGTCCTGTTCATCCAGTCAACGAGCTTTGAGTAGGGAACTTCGCTGCCCTGTGCTGAGAGGGCCTTGAGGACCTGAGGCATGGCCTCAATGAGCGACGCTATGAAGACGCCTATTGAGACTCCGAGGGCCCTTGCGGCCTCCTCCAGCTCCCCACGGCTCTCCCCTGATCCCGCTGACAAGCCTGGGATCCCCATTTGCTTTAAGGCCTAGGACCAATATTAATTCCTGAGCATCATGAAGGAGGCTAAGATATTTGAGGAAGTCTACGAAGTGGTCTCCTGCATACCCAGGGGTAAGGTAACCACGTATGCTGTCATAGCCTCCTGCGTGGGTACGCACCCCCGCGTCGTGGCCATGGCCCTCAAGAGGAACCCGAGGCCTATTGAGATACCTTGCCACAGGGTGATCAGGTCAGACAGGAGCATAGGGGGCTACACGCCCGGGGGGCCTGAGGTCAAGAGGGCCCTGCTGAAGGAGGAGGGAATAAGATTTGACCGTGACGGAAGGGTCCTAGAGGAGTTCGTGATCAGGGACCCGCAGCAGCTCTGCGGCTCTCAGAATAGGTAAAATAAGGAAGAGTTCGGCCTTCATCGTGACCATTACTTACTTGGCCTCATCACTCCTCCCCTCCCCACGCCTAGGTTAGGGAGCATGGGCTCCCAGCCACGACATGGGGAGTTTCATTGGGCGCCTCCTCCGCCTCGCGACTGCTCATAGGCTTCACGGTGGCGCCCTCCGACTTAACGTCAGCGTAAAAGCTTATAGAAGTTGATTAGGCGTACGCCTCAGCCTGCTTAATAGCGTTAAGGGGGTTAGAAGTGATTAAAAATAACGAGTAGTTACGTAAAAATGTTACAGACTCAAGGGCCGGCGGAGGGTCTCACGCGTGAGCGGATATGCGGCAACACCCACCGACATGCCAGATGTCATATATAGGCCTGAAAAGCATGGCGTAGAGCACGTAGTAGTCTCCGACAGTCAGACGCTGGCCTCAAGGCTTGGGCTCTACAGGATTATACTGGACGACCCCAAGCTCCTCCCCATGCCGAGGGGCTGCGCTCAAGGGGGTGTACATAATTGAGGGCCCTCATCGTATCTGCTCCGACGCTCGACGAGATAGAGTTCGAGGTCGAGAGGAGAACGGTCAAGCTGCCAGGAGGGCCTGCCCTGTTTGCTGGGCTCGCGCTGAGAAGGCTGGGCTACGAAGTCTGCTGTGTTGGCCCCTTCGGACTGAGGGTCAAGGACACCGTCCTGTTTGAGCAGTCCCTCGGCATAACCCGTGTCTGCTGCGAGAGACCTGACGAGGGCTACGTGATGCACCACACGTATGCGGCCAGCGGTGAAAGGAGGACAAAGGTGGCCTCCAGGGCCTCCCCGCTCGCTGCCGAGGAGGTAAGGTCAGCTGTCCTTAGGTGTAGACCCGACCTGGTCTTAGTCTCGCCGAACTTTGACGAGGTACCCCTTGAGGCGCTCAGCGTTATAGGCTCACCCCTGATCACCGTCCTTGACATCCAGGGCTACGCCAGGTCGCTGGGCGAGGGCTGGTGGAACAGGATACCGCCGGGGTCGGCCAGGCTTGTTCACATGTCCGATGACGATGGTCCCCTGCCAGTCGCGAGGAGGCTCTCCCAGAGGTTTGAGGCGGTGATGTACACGCTGGGCCCCGGAGGGGCAGTGCTCTTCTCTGGCGGCGTGGCCACGGCGATGCCTGCCAGAGGGCCAAGACTTAAGGACAGGACAGGGGCTGGTGACATCATAACGGCGCTGGTGTCGCATTACTACATAGCTGAGGGCCTGGCCCTTGAGGAAGCCTACGAGGCCTCACAGGAGCTCTTCATGAAGATCGTCGAGGAGGCGGCGACCCTGAGGTCGCGAGCCTTTTTAAGCCAAGGCTGACTTGACAAAGGTGGTATAAGGCCCTTGGCTTCCTTGGGCTTCATAGCGGTCGGCGGCACTCTCAGTGTAGTCAGCGGCCTAATAGCCTTAGCCGTGAGCTTCGCGGCCTACCGCTACCTTAAGATCGGAGACGTGGGCCTGCTCACCTACCTAAGCCTCAGCTTCACGTTCCTCGGGGTCGGCCTTATGCTACAGGGCGCTATGAGCCTAATACTGGGGCTCAGGCTCGGTAACGTCTATGAGGACGCCAGGCTGATGTACTTCATGGGCATTACGTACCTCATGGTGGAGAACCTGGCCTACCTGCTACTAGTCATCGGCTACACCCGCGAGACCTTCTGGAGGGGGGCCTCGTCCCTTGCGCCGCTCATAATAATAACGCCAAGTCAGCTGAGGAGGTACTTCCTCTTGGGTCACCTCGTCTTTGACGCCTCTCAGGTCCTCTCTATACTCCTCCTCATGATAATTCTGTTCGAGGGCTTCCTGCTCTCTACAAGGTCTGGCAGCTCGTTCTCAAGGCTGGTCCTCCTGGCCTTCACCGTACTGCTGTTAGCTCACGTGACGATGCTCTACGCCTCGGCCACCATGACTCCGTTTTACTATATAGTTGGCGAGCTGGTGCAGTTCGCGTCGTTCTTACTCTTGCTGGCGTTCCTGATAAGGTGGTACAGGGTTGAGTAGAGCGCCTCCAAGAAGCAGGCTTAGGATATACTTTGACGTGCTCAGGAGCATAGAGAAGGAGGGCGGAAGGGCCAGGTTCTCCCACGTGCTGTCTGAGTCGAACGTGCCCTACGAGAGGTTCCTGGCCTACCTAGCCGAGCTTGAGGAGAGGGGGCTCGTGATTGAGGAGAGGAGCGAGGACGGCAACTACCTGGTCCTGACAGAACAGGGAAGGGACTTCCTGAGGGAGCTCAAGAGGATGGATTACTTCTTAAGGGGCTTTGGACTCTCCCTCTAGGAGCTGCCTTGTGCAGGATGTTAGCCATAAAGCGTGATGGCCCGGAGGAAGTAAGTTTATTACTTGAGGCCCTGGCCAAGGCCGCTCAACATGACGTCTTCGACAACATGAGCTCTCACGCCGACGGCTGGGGTGTTTACGCCATAGGCGACCAAGGGGCGCTTCACTACAGGTCCCTGACCCCTGCGTGGGAGGACCCCACCTACGCCCTCATAGCTAAGACAGCAGGCAGCTTCAAGGCGATGATAGTGCACGCGAGGATGGCCTCGAGAGGCGAGCCCAAGGGGAGCCCGCTGTTCTCGCAGCCATTCCTTGTGCAGGTTAATGAAAGGTATGTAGCGCTGGCCCATAACGGAAGCGTCAACAAGGCGAGGCTGGCTGAATGGCTGGGGTTTAGAGTTGACCTGAGCTACGTCACAGACTCCGAGCTACTGGCGCTCGCGGCCTCTAAGGTTGACTTCAGCAGCGCCGCCGAGCTTGTCGAGAGGCTGAGGGAGATCGTTATGAAGGCCAACGCGGCGAAGGGCGCCCTGAACCTCCTGGCAATGGTCGTCGACCCCAGGTCGGCTAGCGTCTCCCTTGCATGCCTTGAGGAGCACCCACAGGTCAATGAAAAATATTATGCTATGTTCTCCTTCAGCAGAGGTTACTTCAAGGCCTTTATGTCATCAACCGTCGCTTACTACGCAGGCCTGATAAAGTCAGATCTCTCTGTAGACTCAGATTACGTGAACAGGTGCACCCCAGGAGAGGTTGTAGAGGCCTAGCTCGTTAAGCATGGACCGCGAGTCCACACGTCTTAAAATAACTTTAACCTTATTTATGTCAAACTGAAGACAATTGACCCTTGTAGGACTACGAAGCGAGGCCGAGCGAGAACCAACGCGTGACGAGCTGAGCTTGTCAGTTGGCCAAGGCCTTGACGGACACCTTAAGGTCCTGCTGGTAGCCGAGGTTGATCCTAGGATCAGGGGCCTCAGGAGGGGGCCACAGCTCAGAGTCAAGTACGCCCCTGCGACCGTGAAGTACTACCTCCCTAACAACATAACGAGGCTTTACATGGCGCCCCCCAGCTATGAGGCCTTATCACCGCTGGACAGCCTCAGGGCCCTTGTAAGGCAGGCAGCCCGTCTTCTAAGAGAGCCCATCGGAAAGGGCCTAGACCTAGCCCACACGTTCTTTGTGGACTTCACAAGGTTTGCAATACCATGCGTCCACGAGGCTGACCAAAGCCCAGGACAATACCTAGAGGGCTACCTCAAGGTCGACGGCGCGGCCAGGAAGCTGCTGTCAGAGCTTATCAAGGTGAAGCTTAGCACCTGTAAGGCGGTAATTACGTGGACTTCATGGGCCGCCAAGGGCTTCATAGCCGACGGGTTTGACAGGTCAAGAGTATACGTGGTGCCCCCTCCGCTTGAGGCCATGGCTGCAAAGGGTCACAGGGGCGTTAACGTGCTCATCGTTGCAAGGGACCCCTACAGGAAGGGCCTTGACATAGCTTTAGAGGCCTTCATGAAGGCCTCAAGGGGCGTAGAGGACGCCAGGCTGACAGTAATAGGCCCACTTAAGTCTCTAGGCCTGCCCAGGAGCGTGAGGGTTCTGACGCGTGTCGAGGACGATGTACTTCATGACACAATAATGCCGACTATAGACATAGTCTTAGCGCCAAGCCGCTCTGATGCCTACAACCTCACGGTCCTTGAGGCCATGGCACATGGCGCCGTTCCAGTGGTTTCTAGCGCCGGAGGCCTACCTGAGCTGGTCTCCGACAGCGGCTTCGTGACGGAAATTGACGACGTCAGCTCGGTCACGAAGTCCCTTGAAGCCCTCATACTTGATGACAAGCTGAGGGGCAAACTGTCGAGGAGAGCAGTAGAGATAGTGAAGGAGAGGCACAACCCTGAGACTATCGGTTACAGGCTTTTAGAGGTCTACAGGAAGGCGCTTGAGGAGGACTAAAGCCTCTTGAGGAAGGAGGCCCTGGCCTTAACCGCCTCAACGGCCTCCATAAGGTTCTCAACGGCCATACTTCAGGCGGTCACACCGCTCTTCCTAGCCCTAACTGGGTTCAAGCTGGCCAATGTGGCCCTGTTCACCATCATCCTATGGGCCTCAATCACGGTGGGGTCCATAGTGGCTGCCCTGATCAGGGAGCCGAGATACGTTGGTTTCGCAGGGCTAGTCCTGCTGGGCATAGGCCTTCTGCTACTTTACATATCCCCCTCCGCCGCAATGTTAGCTGTACCCCTCTCTGGCATAGGGTCCGGCATAGCTAGCTCCGTTCTCGCACCGCTGCTTCACAAAATGTCATCTGTCGAAAGACCCTTTGAGGGGGTTGCGAGCTACTCGCTGGCCCTCTCTATAGGCCTGGTCGCAGCCATGGCCTTTACGTCAATCCTGTCGCTTAGAGGCCTCACAATGGCCTTCCTGGGCGCTGCGGTCGTCTCCGTGTCGATAGCGGTCTTCCTTGTAGCCTACAGGGTTGAGCTGCCCCGTGTGAGGGTTGAGCTGCCCTCTATAGACGACGCAGTTATGATGTTCAAAGTGAAGCCGTTCGCGAAGGCCTTCACCTCAAACTTCGCCTACTCCCTGATATTGCCTCTAGTCCTTTCCTATTGGCCCCTTTACTCCTCCAAGGTGATTTACCTGCCTGTCGCTACCTCCTTTGCCCTCCTCTCCGCGCTGTTCCTCGTGTCAGGCACTATAAGGGGACTCTCGATGGGCCTCAGAAGCGTTGAAGGGTCGCAGAAGCTGGCCGTGATGGCACTTGTGATCTCGGTGGCCCTGCTGGCTACCAGAAGTGAGATACTGAGCGTAATAGGCCTGCTTCTGTTCTCCGTGCCTCACGCCCTGGTGTACCCTACGACGCTCTATCAGGCCATGACATCCTCACGGTCAGAGGTCAAGGCTAACTACGTCTTCTCCCTCTCATCAGGCGCGGCTGAAGTCCTGTCACCCATGCTCGCTGGGCTAGTCATAACCGGCTGGGGGCTTGAAGCCCTCTACGTGGTGGCCGTTCCCTTGGCCCTGGCTTCAATGATCGCGTCATACGCTTAAGCTGAAATAGCGATGGATCAGCCTACTAGAGGGACGTTAAGTGGAGCCAGAGGAGCTCAGGGAGTTGGCTGTTGAGCTGGCCGAGGAGGCCTCCAGGTTTCTCATAAGCATGTGGTGTAGCGAGCTAACGGAGGTGGTTAAGGGTGATACCATTAGGGCTGACCTGAAGGCTGAAGAGATAATAGCTGAGAGGCTTAGGTCAAGGCTCAAGGAGTACACCCTGGTCTCTGAGGAGAGCGGCCGCACGGGCTCGGGCGGCTATGTATTTGTGGTGGACCCCCTCGACGGAAGCCTAAATTATGAACACTGCATACCGTGGTCCTCCGTCTCAGTGGCCATAGCGAGGCCGGGCTCCAGTAGGTTAAGCGAGGTGGTGGCAGGCGCGATATCCCAGCTTGGCGGGCCCACGCTCTCCTTCGCCAGAGGACAGGGTTGTTATGTAAATGATGAGAGGGTCAGCCCGAGGCCCCAGCCCAGGAATGTAGTGTTCACCTACGTTGAGTCCCTGGAGGACGCAATAAGGGTAGCGAGGCTGTTCAACTCGATAAAGGGCCTTAAGTTAAGGAGCCTCGGGAGCGCCGCGCTCGAGATAGCCATGGTGGGCCTAGGGCGAGGGCTCGCCTACGTAGACCTCAGGAAGAAGCTGAGGAACGTCGACGCCGCTGCCGCCATAGGTCTTGCAAGGGAGTGCGGCGCCAGGGCCGTCGACGCCAGTGGTAATGACGTCGACGTTGAGATATCCGATGTGAGGCCCCTAGGTGACCTGATAGTGGCGCATGAAGGCGACCTAAACCTTGTCCTCAGGGCCCTCTCCTAACCGCTTGTCCTCTGGAGCCGATACCTTAGGATGGCTACGACGCCTCCCATGTTGAATACCATTGAGGCCGCTGGCGAGTCGCGGGTTATTATTATCACTCTGCCCCCCTTCTGCTCTATGATCTCCATCAGCCTCCTGAACCTCTCCCTCTGCTCGTCATCACTGGCGTAGAGGTATTCGTCAATGATTACGGCCCTCTCCACGGCGCCGGCCTCAGCAGCGAAAGTCACGTCATCTAAGGTGTAGGCCACCAACGACGGGTCGCTCGAAACCCTCCTCAGAAACTCCTCGACGACCTCCTGTGCCGCGACGGAATCCATCTCCCTCAGGGCCTTCAGTACCGAGTCCCTCCTCACAACCTCGTGTATCCCCTCGAGGCCGCCGCCTGAGACGCTATCGGTGATTATATGCAGGTGTGGAGCTAAGGACCTGACCTTCTCGGCCAGGACCTCCCTGATCTGGCCCGGGCTGGCTATAACTATTACCGAGGCGCCAGCCTGCGAGGCCTCCTTAACCGAGGCCTCGGCGAGCTGGGCCAAGGCCTCCTCAAGCCTCCTCTCCCTTGCGGGGTCGTCCTTAGGGCCCAGCGAGAGGTCCTGCTCGAGCACGGTCCTGAAGCCAGTTGGGGTCATGATGGCCACGGCAGCGCTTTCATAGTCTACAGCCACCAGGACGGCCCGCCCTCTTGGCCCGCTCTCCATAAACTTCTTCAGGACCTTATCGCTCCAGCCCTCATCCCTTATCAGGACTATGGGCTGGTTGAGCGTTATGTAAGCCGACTGGTGCCTGCCCCTGACCCCGAACCTCTCAGGGCCTTCCTCTATTACACCGAAGACCCTCAGGGAGCCTGAGAACGGCTGGAACTCGACGGACTCGACCCGAAGGGTTACCTCAATAGGCCTCCTCTCCTTCTGCTTGGCATCTCTCCCCGCCACGTCCCTGAGCACGACGGTCCTGACCCTATCGCCCTCCCTGATATACATTGCTAAAGTCCAGAGGTCCTCCTCGCTCCTCGGCACGACCTGTATTGTCCTCTTCTTAGAGTCCAGCACCCTTAGCTCCATCGCTCACGCGTAGCTGGGCCTGCTAGAGCTTTAAGCTAGCCCTGCCCCGCGCCCACGGGAGCCTGCTTGGCCATAGACGTCAGGTCAACGCTGCCAACGAAGATAAACCTGATAAGGCTGAGAAGGGAGTACGCGACGATAAGAAGGATAAGGAGGGTTATGGAGGAGAAGAGGGAGGTACTCCTTCACTACATAAGGAGCGTGGCCGAGGAGTATAACCGTTATCAGAAGGAGGTCTACGGAGTGCTTGAGGAGCTGTTCACGACCTTTTACAGGGGGGAGGCCGCAGAGGGCATCGACAGGACGTGGGCCATAGCCGAGGCCGCCAGGGAGAGCGTGAGGGTCAGGGCGTCAACCATGGTGCTGTTCTCTGTCAAGACCCCAGTGTTCCAGCTGGTGCCCGAGTCCCTCGCCAGCCCTGCCATACCTCCAGGCGCCTCCCCCGATCTAGTTGAGGGCTTTGTAATGCTAAGGGAGGAGCTGCCGGCCATCCTCAGGCTCGCCCAGTACGAGGAGACCGTGAAGAGGCTGATAGAGGAGCTCAAGGACACCCAGAGGCTGATAAATGCGCTGGACTACGTCATACTGCCAAGCTATGAGAAGGCCCTCAAGTTCATATCTATGGTGCTTGATGAGAGGGCCAGGGAGGACTTCGTGAGGTTGAAGCACCTTAAAAGAAGGCTTGCTGCGGCCGAGGAAGAAAAGGTCGTGGCGGCTACGGGAAGAGCGCCCCAGCAATAATGAAGGCCACCGCCACAGCTATGAGCGCAGCGACGAACCTGCCAGGGGTCATGTTGCCCATGGCCTTAATGCCCCTGGCTATGAGTACTGCAGACCCTATCACTATAATGCCGAGCAGCAGCGCGAGCCCCGTCAAAACTAAGGCATAGCCTACGCCCGTGAAGTTCGTAGGCCCTATGTGACCGAACAGCTGGCTAACCGCCTGCTGTATAGCTTCAAGGGTCACCCCTGATCCCTGCGCCCTATTAGTCCTGGGAACGTGTAAGGGGGGCCAAGCCAGTAATACCTTAAAGCGCCCGCAGCCCTTCAGCCATGGTGTTTAAGTTGGCCATAATGGGGAAGCCTAAGGCGTGGATCCTCACAATAGGTAATGAGTTACTGATAGGGAGGATCGTTAACACCAATGCCTCATGGCTTGCCAGAAGACTGACCTTCCTGGGCTTCAGCGTCGAGAGGATAATAGTTACCCCTGACGAGCCGGCCGAGGTGGCGGAGGAGATAAGGAGGGCCCTCTCAAGGGACGACGTAAAGGTCATAATAACGACAGGGGGTCTTGGGCCAACATATGACGACAGGACCCTTGAGGCCGTGGCCCGGGCCATCAACAGGCCCCTCAGGCTTAATGAGCAGGCCCTGCAGTGGGTGAGGCAGAAGTACGAGAGCGGCGGCATGCAGATGACCAAGGAGAGGGAGAAGATGGCCTACCTGCCCGAGGGGGCTGAGCCTATACGGAACCCTGTCGGGACGGCGCCGGGGTCCCTCGTCGCGGCTGGCGAGGCGCTCATAGCGTCGCTCCCCGGCGTCCCAGCTGAAATGCAGGCCATGTTCGAGGAGCTTATGCCGAGGCTTAAGCAGCTGGCCCCGCCCCTTGAGGTCATCGACTGCGGCTTCATAGTGGTGGGGGTGCCTGAGTCGTCCCTTGCCCCCTACGTTGAGGAGGCTGAGCGGAAGAACCCCGGCTGTTACGTCAAGAGTCACCCCAAGGGCCACGAGATAAGGGGGCCCGTGCTTGAGATAAGGGTGCTTGCCTCAGCACGCACGAGGGACGAGGCGAGGGAGCTCGCGCTCAGGGCCCTTGAGGTGGTAAAGGGTGGGGCAAGGTCGCTCAGTGGAGAGATTACTGAGGAAGGCTGTCAGGAATAAGCTGATAATCACGTTTACGATCGCCTTAATTGGGGGAGTCCTCGTTGGTCTGAGCCCAAGGCTAGGACGTGTCCTCCTCTGGGTGGGCTCGGCCGTAATGCTTGCCTCCCCCTGGATCTCATACGTTATCGTGCTTAAGCTCTACAGGGAAAAGGTCCTAACCTATGACGAGGAAGACGAGGACAAGAAGGCGTAAGTAACCAAGCGTTATAATCCTTAGTTCTAGACTATAACGCAGGTGAAGGTGAGCAGGTTGAGCACTGCCAAGAGGCCGCCGTTCCTTAAGGTGAGCGGCGACGAGGACCTGATACGGCTAGCCGAGGAAGCCCTCAGGGAGGTCTACGACCCCGAGATACCCGTTAATGTTTATGACCTTGGGTTGATCTACGCGATAGACGCTAGGAGAGTCAATGGAAAGCCAAAGGTGGCGATATTGATGACGCTTACCGCCATTGGGTGCCCAGTCACGGGGTCCATACTCGCCTATGTTGAGCAGGCCCTGCTTGATAAGATAGCAGGGCTAAGCGAGGAGAACCTTGAGATAGAGGTCACCTTTGACCCCCCATGGAGCCCTGACATGGTCAGCGAGGTGGGGAGAGAGGCTCTAAAGGAGCTCTACGGCTATGACGTGGTGGAGGAGTGGAAGAAGAGGATGAGCGAGCAGTACCAGGAGACTTCGAGCGAGGGCCAGGCGCAGGGCTCTTGAACTTCGCTTCCTACAGCGGGCCTGAAGGCAGTGGCCGCTTTGTGGGTAGTGGGAATAGATGAGGCTGGCAGGGGTAGCCTAGTTGGAGAGCTCATGATAGCCGCCTTCGCTATCGAGGACTCTAAGGAGTCCCTGCTTAAGAAGATGGGCGTGAGGGACAGCAAGGAGCTCAGCAGGGGTCAGCGTGAGGAGCTCTACAGCGAGCTCATTAAGATAGGGGTCTTCGCCGTCCTGCCCATACCCCCGAAGGAGATAGACTCTGAGAACATAAACAGGCTTGAGGAGAGGAGGGCCAGTGACCTCCTCAAGATAATATTCAACAGGCTGAAGGGGCCCAGGGCCGTAAAGGCTATTTACATTGATAAGTTTGGCGAGCTCAGGGAGCTGCCCAGGAGGTTACGGGACCTTGGCTACAGGGGCAACGTGGTGGTTGAGCCTAAGGCTGACTCTAAGTACGCCGTCGTGTCGGCCGCTAGCATAATCGCTAAGGTGATCAGGGACCGAAGGCTTGACGTGCTGAGGTTAATGTATGGCGTCAGGGGAAGCGGGTACCCAGCGGACCCCGAGACCGTGAGCTGGGTCATGGAGGTCCTGAACAAGGGGCTCAGGCTTCCAATAATTAGGTACTCCTGGTCCACGTTAGAGGGAACAGAGGCCTTTGTGAAGAAGGTTAAAAGACCCCGTAAGACACTTGAGGACTTCATGGTATAGGGGTGCCAAGCACGGGCGATAAGGGGCAGGTCGGGACAAGGCCGTCCGAGGCCCTCCTCAGGCTAATGGACAACTATGGGTACAATGTGCTTGGCTCCAGGGAGTGGCTTGAAGGTGACAAGCTCTACAGGCTAGGCTTTCAGTACGTGGCGGTCGAGACGCTAGTACGGGAGTACTTCCTGGCTGAGGAGGACTGGAGAGGAAAGAAGGTATTTGAGGTCGAGTGGAAGGGCTCTAAGAAGTCGATAGTCTACGGAAAAGGTGACGTCAAGTCTGACGTTGTCCTCATCAAGAAGCCTGAGCCTACCGAGAGGACGATTCCCTGGAGGGGACTCCTTGATTATCTCCCTCAGCCGCCCCTACCACTCTTAGTTGTTGACCTCAGCATGAAGTTCCTTCACACGCCGGAGGAGCTGTCAAAGCTGAGGCTTCAGCTGGCGGTGGCGCTGTCCGTGATAAGGGAGTATCTATGGGACGCCCACCTCTCAATAACGGGGGCTGATGAGGAGACCGCGAGGTGGCTAAATGAGGTAATGGGAGTCAACAAGGTCTCTATAGTCAACGCGAGGCCCAGCGAGATCCTGTGGGGCTACGACGCGGATAAGGTAATAATACTGAGGCCTGACGCCACAACGCCCCTGAGGCCTGAGGACGTCAATACCGCTGACGCCTTCTTGATAGGCGGCATAGTCGACAAGATCCCGAGGCCGGGCCTCAGCAGGATGCTTGACAGCCTTGTGCCGTGGGGGGTTCCAAGGAAAATAGAGCTGAGGGGGTCCGTTATTGGGGTGCCCGAGAGGATAAACAGGATCATAGAGGTCATCCTCAAGTCAAGGTATGTCTACAATGGTGACATTGAGAGGGCCATAATAACTACTATGACTAAGAAGGACAGGGTCGCGAGGGCCTACAGGGAGATAACAAGGGAGCTTAGAGAGAAGGGGAGAAGCTACGTAACGAGGGACCTCTACGAAGAGCTGAGGAAGTGGCTGCCGCTGACCTATGACGAGTTCCTTGAGGCCGCTAGAAGGGCGCACGTGGAGGTCAAGGGCTAAGCGCCATAAACGCTTATTTACCGTCAGACTAAACTCACATTCATGCCCGGCCCGGCCATAGCGGTCGGGCAACACCCGGACTCATTTCGAACCCGGAAGTTAAGCCGGCCGCGTTGGAGGGGCCAGTGAGGTCCGAAAGGCCTCGCAGGCCCCTCCAAGCCGGGGCCGGGCGCTAGTGCGTTCCGCGAATGCTTCTGAAGACGCCTTAGGTGTTGATAAGCACTAAAAAACCCTCTTCTGTGTCGTCCAAAGGGGTAACTTTGGGCGTACTGATCAAGGATCTGTACAAGAGCTATGGCAGTCATCTGGTCCTGAAAGGGGTAAATCTCGAGATAAAGGACGGCGAGCTCTTCGTTATACTCGGCTACTCAGGCTCTGGCAAGACCACGCTACTCCGTTGCATAGCGGGGCTTGAGAAGGTCGACTCAGGCAGGATCTATATAGACGGTGTCGACGTGACTGACCTGCCTCCAGCTAAGAGGTCCGTTTCTATGCTTTTCCAGAACTACGTCCTTTACCCTCACAAGACAGTATTCGAGAACATATTGATGCCCATAGAGAGGGAGCCAGACGCAAGGAAGAGGGTCCTTGATATCGCTGAGGAGCTTGGCATAAAGGACCTGCTTAACAGGCTGCCCTCACAGCTGTCTGGCGGACAGCAGCAGAGGGTCGCCCTGGCCAGGGCCCTGGTCAAGAGGCCTCGTGTGCTGCTCCTTGACGAGCCGCTGAGCAACATTGACGCGCCCCAGAGGATAGCCGCGAGGAGGTTCATCAAGGACCTTCAGCGGAGGGAGAGAATAACGACCATCTACGTGACCCATGACCAGATAGAGGCCATGGCTGAGGCTGACCGTATGGCCGTGATGATGGACGGCAAGATCTTACAGGTTGGGAGCCCTGAAGAACTTTACAATGACCCGGCGAACAAGTACGTCGCATCGTTTGTTGGCGACCCGCCAATGGCCATAGTAAACGGCAAGGTCTTCAGCGTGGATGGGTACGTGGGCCTTAGGGCGGAGGACGTGGCAATCGGTGAGGGGCCTTACGAAGGCACGGTTGAGGGAGTTGAGTTCATAATGGGCAAGTACCTAGTGCATATTGACTTTAAGGGTGAGGAGATAAGGGGGTTCTCGAACTTTAAGCCAAAGGAGGGTGACAAGGTCAGGTTCTCTATTCTAAAGATGAAGACGTTCAGCGAGCGGGGCCCATAACTTAAAAACCCCTCTTAGAGGCGTAAAGCCGGGTCCGCGATGCCTGTCGAGCTTTACAGCCTGGACGAGGCCCTTAAGGTAGCGCCGAAGGCTATAGAGTGTCGCGTGAAGAGGACCACAAGAGATGGCAAAGCGAAGGTAAAGCTCAGGACTAAGAGATACCTTTATACCCTTAAGGTCGACCCGTCCCAGGTCGATGACGTTGTCTCAAAGCTGGGCTGTAAAAATGTAGTAGACGTTGACGCCGAGGTGGCCAAGCGTAAGAAGGAGAGGGCTGAGGCCAGGAGAGCGGCCAAGGAGAAGGCTGAAGAGAAGCCCGCCCAGGCCCAGCAAGCAGCTCAACAGCCTCAGCAGGAGGCTAAGCCCGAAGGGGAGGCCTCTAAACCACCTCAGTAAGTGTAAACCTCCTCAGGACCAACGCCTTGGTCTCCCTTACAGGCGCCAAGCCTTATGGCGATCTCTGCGACCTTTCTTGAAACGTACCCAGTCAAAAGCCTTGGTGCCAGGTAGCTCAGCAAATAAATGAGTGTGTTCACCCTCAGCGAGGCCCCAGAGGCCTTCGGATGACCCCCGCCTCCAAGGCTTTTAGCTATGACCTGGACGTTCGCCGACCCTCTGCTCCTCAGGGAGAGCGAAACCCTTCCGAAGCCCCTCCTCTTAACCATGACAGACACGTTGGCGTCAGACCTTGACGTAACCATGGAGCCAATTATGCTATCCGATGGGGGTTCAAGCCGCCTTAATACGGCAGCGACCCTGCAGCCCCCCTCCTCGAAGACGCTCATCGTGGACAGGTCGCCAGCAGAGTTCCTCAGCTCGGCCGCGAGATATGTCTTAAGCCTGCTCTCAAGCTCCTCGTCCCATAGGACGCCTGAGCGGAGCTTCTCTATTAGCCTCAGCCTCCAGGGCTGCCTCGTGGGCTCAGCCATACTGTTCGCGGCCCTGACCAGCTTTGGGGCAAGGGGGTCCTGCCAAGTCCACAGGTCAGCTGAGCACACAGCGCTCTCAAGCCTTAAGAGGAAGTCGTCCGGTTGGACTCCATAGACCTTTGAAGCGTAGTGAACAACGACGCCAGCCCCGCACGTGCTTCTGTCAACGAAGAGCTTCACCCCGCTCTTGGTCACCAGCTCGACCTCTTCCTTGTCCCAAACGTGGTGGTCGTACCACTCCACGGCTACGCCCCTACTCACGAGCTCTGACAGTATGGACAACGCCTTCGGGGTTGAGTCGTTGTTGAAGCCTATGTCCATTATGACTACTTTATCGCCCTTAGAGGCCGCGCCCCTCACCTCCTCCATTGTCTCGTGAAGGTTATAGGGCTCCGCGAAGAAAACTAACGAGCCTGCCAGGTCCGCTGAGGCTATCCTAAGGTAGGCCGCTGCCGAGGCCTCGCCATCGAGGTCGTTGTGGGCTATAAGTATTAGCCTCTGGCTAGCTGAGCCCATACCTCCTCGCGACCTCCTCAAGCTTTGGCCTAAGTAAGTCATAAGTCTCCTCAAGGGCCTGTGAAATGACCTTGGTCCCGCCTATCACAGTTATGTAGTTCGCGTCCCCCTTCCACCTCGGCACCACGTGTATGTGGACGTGTCCTGGGACCCCAGCGCCGGCCACGTCGCCTATGTTTACGCCTATGTTGAAGCCCTCTGGCCTATAGGCCTGCCTCAGGGCCTCCATGGAGGCCTTCACGAGCCTTATCATCTCAAGGAGCTCTTCGTCCGTCAGGTCTTCAAGGCTTGACACGTGCCTATAGGGCGCCACCATGAGGTGGCCGGTGTTATATGGGTACCTGTTAAGTATAATGAATGCCTGCCTTCCGCGGTAAACTATCAGCGCCTTCCTGTCGTCGCCCATCTTGGGGGACTCGCAGAGAAAGCAGCCCCCCTCCTTCTTCTCAACGACGTTTGTGATATAGCTCATCCTCCATGGGGCCCACAGTATTGAGTACCACGGCCTTGGCCAGTCCATTCAGGGCACCCTCACGAGGGCCTCTACGGCCAGCGACGCAGGTAAGGCGAGTAGAATAAATGCGACGTAGGGGAGCCCCGGCCTCGCCTTGACCTGACCGTTGGCATTAGGGCACGCCCTTATGACAGCCTCGCTGGGCACGTCTGAGACCGCCCTTGACGTGACTGGGAACCACCACTTCAGCTCCCTCAGCAGCATACTGCAGGGCACCACTGCCCCGTCAAGACAGCTCAGCGACCCGCAGATCCTGTATGATATTATAGCCCTTGACGCAAGCTCGGCGAGGGAGGCCACGAACAACACTATGTATATGGGCGGAATAACGAGGGAGCCTGGCAGGGGCGCGGGCAGCGTTAACGACAGCGCTAAAGCAGCCCAGAAGTCCCCTGGACCCATGAGGCCAAGGAGTGAGGCGAGGCCTACCACGCCAGCCCCTAGGAGGCTCAGGCCGTAGTAGGCTGCCAGGAGACGTGGCGGGTAAAGCTCAAGGTAAGTCACGAGGGAGACGGCGAGCCCGAGCTTTGACCCTATGACCCAGAAGTGCTCCGGCACCTCCCTGTACTTTATGTCAAGCACGGTTGGCCATATGGTCATAGCCACAGCTACAAGCCAGGGGAGGGCGAGGACCCAGCCCTGAGACCCCATTACTCCTCCTCTGCGTCCCTTACGCCGTACTCAGTTATAGCGAATACTGTCTCCCCCTCAGGCAGGTGAGGCGCGTCAACGATCCTGGCTATCCTCTTGTTGCCCCTGCTCTTCTTGAGCTGAACCCTTATCCCTGGGGCATGAGCGACGACGTTACCTCCCACGGCAGCCGTGGGGTCGCCGTAGAACACGTCAGGCCTTGACATCACCTGGTTCGTCACCACCACGGCCGCGTCGTAGACCTCGGCCAGCCTCATGAGCTGGTGCAGGTGCCTGTTCAGCAGCTGCTGCCTGGCGGCCAGGTTCTCCCTCCCTGGGAACTCGGCCCTGAAGTGGCTTGTCAGGGAGTCCACGACCACAAGCTTAACGTTGTCCTTGCTGAGCAGGTCAAAGAGGGAGTCCACTATGGCCATCTGGTGGTGGCTGTTGATGGCCCTTATCCAGTAGATGTTATCCATGACCTTATCTGGGTCGAGCCCGAGCCCCCTCGCCATCTGGTCTATCCTCTCCCACCTGAACGTGCCCTCTGTGTCTATGTAGACGGCCTTAGCGCCCAGCCCTCCCTTGTCCTCAGGCAGCTGCACGTTGACGGCCAGCTGGTGGCACACCTGCGTCTTGCCTGTGCCGTACTCGCCGAAGAACTCCGTGATCTGCTTTGTCTCCACCCCTCCGCCCAGGAGGTCGTCCAGGGCCTTGCTTCCCGTGGTTATCTTCCTTATGGTCATCCTCTCCTTCTTAAGCTCAAGGGCCGTCTTGAACCGTATGTCAAGGGCCTGCCTGGCTGCCTCAACTATCTTCTGGGCCGTCTGCAGCGGTATGCCTGCCGCCTGGGCTATCTCCTGAGGCGTCGCCACCGCTATGGCCTCTATTGTCGAGAAGCCGCTCTCTACAAGCTTCTCTGCCGTAGTCGGGCCGACCCCTGGCAGCTCAGTTATGTCCTTAGGCTTACGGTTCTCCTGCGCCACACTCGCTCCCTGGTTCCTAGTTGCTGCGGAACCTATATCCTCAAGCAAGGTCGCTGAGGACCCTAACGCCCTATCTGCTGCTCGTTATTATTACCTATAGGATCCTCTCCCCTGGCCGAATGACCAAAGGGGACACCGGACCTAAAGCGGGACCGCCGTGAGCAAGATAGCGGCGGCAGCTAATGCTAGTGAGCCGACGCTGACGATCTTCCGGAACTCGCTGTCCCTTGACATTAATGAGAGGGGGGCCTTCTCTACAATGCCCACGGCAAGCGACAGCGCCGACAGCTGGCCGGCGGCCTGCGCAGTTATCAGGTGCCTGGCATAGAGCAGGCCAACCGCTATGACAGCGCTTAACGCGTTGCCAAGGGCGCCGACCCCTATCGTGAGGGGCAGGTACGAGGGGGCTGCCACGCTTACAACCTTAGCTATGGCCGTTATCAAGAAGAGAAGCGTTGCGAACTCCAGGATCCTGCGGAAGGGCAAAGGCGTTGAGGGAGGCTCAAGCCCTGCTGGACTGACCCTTCCCCTCTCTATTACTGCAAGCACCGCCAGGGAGAGCGTGATCACGGTCAGGGGGAGCCAGAGGTAGGCCAGCGGGGCCGCCGACTCAGCCGTTATGTAGAGGGCTGCCCCGACCTGAACTAGGGCGAGGGGCACGTTTGACAACAGAACGTTTATGGCCAGAGGCCTCTGATGCTCCTTAGTGCTCCTGTTGCTTAGGTCTATTATGCTCAAGGTGACCGTCGTGCTTGAGACCAGCCCTCCAATTATAGTAAAGGCTAACAGACCCCTTCTCGAGACCCTCAGGGCCACGTACTGGGCAAAGAATATCAGCGAGACTATAACGACAGTGAGCCAGAACTCGAACGGATTAAAGAAATCGTAGGGCCCTATGAACCTATTGGGCAGGAGCGGCAGGATCACGGCCGATATGAGCAGCAGATTGAGCAGGGCTAAGAGCTCCTCGCGCCTTATCCTCGATATCGCGTTGAGGAGCTGCGTCTTGTAGAAGCTGAGCACAGCCACGATCACAGATATAACGACGCCATAGAGGTATAGGCCGAGCCCTACCAACATGCCCGAGGCAAACACCAGGAGCATGCTGATGTACGTGGTGGCGCCCAGGCTCTTCAGGACCCTGGCCCTCTCTACATAGATGGTAGCTGCTATGATCGTTATAACGATGAACGCCGTTACAAACATTAGGTAGCCTCCTCCTAGCTCATACAGAACCGCAAAGACGAAGCCCAACATTGATGTGAATATCGATGTCCTGAGGCCGAGGAAGATCCTGGCCCCCGTTATCTTCCTGTACTCGTTGAACAGGCCTACTACCGCGCCTACCGCAATAGCCAACAGGAGGTACTGAATTTGGGGTACGTGCAGATTATTTGCTAGGGAAGCCGAGCTAGTGTTAGTTATCGTCAAGCGTTGACCCTCGGTCTCTCATGGTCAACGTTAGGACCTTAAAAAGTAGCGGGCTCTTACTCCCAGTAGACTATGGGTATGAGCATCTCCTGAGGCGTCAGCCCGCTGTGGTGCCCGCGCAGCTTCAGTGACGGATCGTCATCCCTGTAGGCGTAATGGTATTTAGTTAAAGGGTCTGGGGCCACGCCGAGATAGTCACCCATGACGTTATCCCTCACGAACTGCTCCACCCTCCCAAGCAGGCCTGTCGCCTCCACCTCAGCCTTATCCATCACTATCATGTGGTACCTCTCCTTGAGCAGCTGCCTCACGTCGCTTCTTGACCTGAACCAGACAGCCCTGGAGTCACCGTAGGGCGGGACCTCAAGCAGCGAGAGCAGCTCCTGGTCTTCATTAAAGAGGTATACCTTTGAAATGGTGACCTGGCCGTGATCCGACGTTAACAGGAAGGAATACTTTCCCCTGTACCTCATGGCGAGGTCATTTATGTAGCTCAGCAGGGTCCTAAGCTCAGCTATCGCTATCTCCCTGTAACTGCCAGCCAGCCCGTAGACGTGACCGAAGTGATCAGGGTTGTTATAGTATACGTAGATCATGTCATAGGGGTCGCCCTGCAGGGCTTCGACAAGGGAGGCCACAAGCTCGTAAGGCGTGGCGTGGGACCTGGTTGTAGTAAGGTTCTGGGCCGGCCTGTTCATCATGTAGGCCCTAGTAAGCTCACCGCTTGCGGCATCTGATGACATAAGCGCGAGGACCTTAGCCTCCGTCTCAGCAAGCCAGGGCCTTACAGGGAAGGCCTGGGTGAGCCTCCTCAGAATGGTGCCTGAGCCGGCCTCGCCCATGTAGGAGTACTTTATGCCATTTATGACGCCTCCTAACACCTTATTGTAAATCATGTAGCCCAGGAGGCCGTGCTCGCCTGGCGTCTGGGCGCTCATAAGCGTTGAGAGCGCGGTCGAAGTTGTTGAGGGAAAGACGGTCACGCCCCTCTCTACGAGGCCTCCTACCTCTGCCTTGGCCTCCTGAAAGAGGTCCCACCCAAGGGCGTCCAGGTATATGAAGACGAGCCTCCTGCCGCTTACCGGAAACTGACGCCCTAGGCAGGACCTCTTGACGCCGAAGAACGAGGCGAGCCCGCACGAGATGGCGTAGAGCGAGCGCTCTGACGAGTAGTCAGGCAGCACAAAGCCTCCTGCGTTTAGGTCCTGGGCCAAGCTTCTTGCCCAGGCCAGCTTAGCTAGGACCTTTTTAACCGATTCGAAGGATCGCCTGTTGTAGAGGCAAGGACCTTAAGTATTAGCTCCCTCACGCTCTTTGGGTCCACGGCCTCACCTCTTCTGACCTTGAGGACAGCTCCAACCAGGTAGTCCAGCGCCTTCTCCTTGCCGCTAAGGAAGTCGGCCACCGCCTTCTTCTCGCGTGATAGGACCGCTGAAACCGTCTCCTCAATGTTTAAGGCCCTTCTCGGCATAATTACATTAATGTTCACGTTGGGGTCCTCCGCGAGCCTAGGCAAGATATTGTACTTAACTTCGTCATAGGTGTAGACGCCCTCCTTGACCATTTCTGAGATAACCTTTATCGTGTAGGGTGGCGGCCATGAGCTCTGCGAATGGATGTCCTTGCCGAGCTTCCTCAGGAGCCCCTTCAAGTCAATCGCTAGCACGCGGGTAGCGATCTGCGGCTCTGCGCCCTCTAATGCTGAGCTGAGGAAGAGCGTTAGGGCAGGCCTCACGGTCACGAGGGACCAGGCGGTCCTCCTCGACACCCCATAGCCCTCGACCTTCGCCATCTGCTTGTCTGGGGTCAGAAGTGTCAAGGGCAAGGCCTCCCTGATGAGGGGCTTCGTGGGTACTGGGGGTATGTCGGGGTCCGGGAAGTACAGGTACTCCTCCTCCGTCTCCTTACCCCTAAGGGGCTTCGTTACCTTCCTCACGGGGTCCCAGCCCCTCGTCTCCCTCCTCACCTCGCCTCCCTGTGATGTCAGCTTCCCCTGCCTGAAGGCCTCGTAGGAGAGCGCCCTCTCCAGGTCAAGGGTGCTGCCTATGTTCTTCACTTCGACCCTCTCACCGCCCGCCACGCTTATGTTTGCGTCAACCCTGAAGGAACCCTCAAGCCTTGGGTCCGTAGCCCCTATATAGTACAGCGTGAGGAGAAGGTACTCGACAAGCCTCCTGGCGTCCCTCGGCCCCCTGACCTCGGGCTCCGTCACGACCTCTATCAGAGGGACACCGCTCCTGTTGTAGTCAACATAGGCGTACTCGCTTGAATATATAGTGCCGTCATACTCCGTCCTGCCGGGGTCCTCCTCTACGTTAATTCTCCTTATCCTCACCTCCCTCCACTCATCTGCGTCAGGCACGTAGTACCTAAGCCTGCCCCTGAGGCATACGGGGGCCCCGCCTCCACCCTGGTACTGGGTTATCTGGTAGTTCTTCGGCAGGTCAGGGTAGAAGTAGTGCTTTCGAGTGAACACCAGGGAATCTGGCACCTCGCAGTCCATCACAAGCGCTGCCGCCATGGCCAGCACGAGGGGGCGCCTCTTAGGCACGGGCAATGCGCCAGGGAGGCCCAGGCAGACGGGGCACACGTTGGTGTTAGGCCTCATGCCCCTGTAGTTTGACTTGCAGTCGCAGAACAACTTCGTGCCGGCCTCAGTCAGCTGCACGTGGATCTCTAGGCCTATCTTGAACTTCGTCATGGCGCTACCAGCCCCCTGAGGCCTGTGACCTCCTCAATGAGAAGGCCAAGCGAGAGCAGCTGGGGCTCGCTGAGAGGGGGTCCCATGACCTGCATGCCTATTGGTAGCCCTTCGTGGAACCCTACAGGGAGCGCTAGCGAGGGCACCCCTGCCAGGTTAGCCACCACGGTATAGATGTCAAGGGCGTAGAGCTTCAGGGGGTCCGTGATCCTCTCGCCAAGCCTTGGAGGCAGGACGGGGCTCACCGAGCCAGCTATAAAGCACCTTGAGGTGAGCTTAAGTATCTCGTCTCTTATTATCCTCCTGCCCCTCGCGGCCGCCAAGTAATACTCGTCCCTGTAGCCCTCGCTCAGAGCCATGACGCCAAGCACTATCCTTCTCTTTACCTCCCACCCGAAGCCCTGGGCCCTGGTCCCTGACGCCGTCTCCGTGTACGTTGGCCCGCCCACTATGAACGGGTAGAGCTTGCCGTCATACCTGGCCAGGTTGCTCGCAGCCTCGGCCAGGGCTATGGTGTAGTAGATGGGGAGCGCCTCCGAGAGCGACGGGATTGATGCGTCATAGTCTACTTCGACCCCCTGCGAGCTCAGCCTGTCGAGGGTCCTCTCTATTGCGTCCCTTATGGGCTCCTCGGAGCCCTCTAACATCTCCCTTAGGAGGCAGACCCTGAGCCTGCGCAGGTCAGGCTCCGAGGGAGGGTAAATGCCGTCAGGCTTCACGCTTAGGCTGGTGGCGTCCCGGGCGTCATGACCGCTTATAACGTCAAGTAGCAGGGCCAGGTCCTCCACGGAGCGGGCCATAGGGCTTATCTGCTCCAGGCTGTTCGCGTAGGGTATCAGGCCGTAGCGGCTGACTAGGCCATAAGTCGGCTTGAGGCCCACGGTGGCGGTGTAGGCTGCCGGGAGCCTCACGGAGCCCCCTGTGTCGCTCCCGAGCGCCAGGTCAGCCCCTCCGTATGCCAACGCTGCCGCTGAGCCCCCGCTGCTGCCCCCTGGGACCCTAGTGAGGTCCCACGGGTTCCTCGTAGGCCAGTAGGCGCTGAGCTCTGTCGTGCTCCCCATGGCGAACTCGTCCATGTTGGTCTTCCCAATCACTATGCCTCCCTCCCTGATGACCCTCTCGACCACGGTGGCGTTGTAGGGCGGGACGTAGTCGCTAAGGATCCTTGAGCCTGCTGTCGTAGGCATGAAGGAGGTCGATATGTTGTCCTTAACGGCGACCAGCAGCCCTGCAAGCCTGAGCCTCTCGCCCTGTCTCAGCCTCCTCTCAACCTCCTTTGCCTCAGCCTCAAGCCTTTCTGGCGACCTTAAGGTTATGTATGCCCTCACCTGGGGCTCGTGGTCCCTAACTACTTCAAGAACCTCGCTTACGTGCTCTGTTGGCGTCAGGGAGCCCTCGCTTATGAGCCTCAGCGTCTCGACGGCCTGCCTAGCTAGCCCCCGCGCCAAGGCACTCTCACCCTTCCTTCGCTTACCCTGTCCCCAGGCAGCCATGACAGGGAGACCCCTCTGTCGCCCTCATCAACCCTGTGAGGGGGGTCAAGGGTTTCGTCCCACACGTTGTAAAGGGGCTGAATGGAGGCGTCCTTAAACTTGGAGACCCTCGATAGCAGCTGCCTGACGCTCCTGACCTCTACGCAGAGCCTTGAGAGCTCCTTATCAGAGAAGGACAACCTGGAGAGCCTTACGAGCCGCAGGAGCTGCTCGAGCTCCTCACCCGTGCAAGACCCTACCTGTTCCCCAAGGCCTCTGCCCTCCCTTGCCGAAGGAAGGTCTAAAGGCCCAGCTTATAAGCGTGCACAGGCTACCCTTGCGTCTCCAGCTGCTTAAGGAACTCAAGGCCCATCAGGGCCTCAAGTAAGTCGATGCCCTGTGCCACTATCCTCTTCAGCCCATCCATCACTAAATAGCACGCCCCTTCACAGGCAACTGACCTCGCCTTGGTGTAGTTAGAGAGCTTAACGGCTAGCAAGTGAAGCTCCTCATAGGACGTCAGTATCGCGCCTCTGTTGCGGCTTCTGACCAAGCCGAGAACCCTGCCGACAGACTCACTGACCTCCTTGAAGAGGTCCCTGAGCTCCGGGTTCATCCCTCCCAGCGACAGGGAGAGGCCCTGAGCTATAGAGACCACCTGGTCAGCTATCCTCTCAAGGCTCTTAACCATTGTGTACAGGCCTATGACCTCCGCGAGGCCCTTCATCCCGAGCTCCCCAGGGCTCATCAGGCCCTGGAGCGCTAGGTTGAGCTGCTTGAATATGTAGAGGTAAAGCTTATCAACTATGTCATCTCTTCTTATAACCCCCTCCAAGACCTCACGGCCCTTCAGCCCGCTCACAACGTCTACAACTTCCTTAATCATGCCGCCCACCACCCTGACTAAGTCGTCGATGACGGACTCCACAGTCATTGACGTTAGGTCCACCACGTTCCTTAGCGTCATCTGCTCGCCCGACTCCTCAAGGAGCTCAAGACCTAGCACCTTAGACCTGACCTGGCTTACGACTCTCTCCGCCGCCTCTGACAGCAAGGGACTGAATCTGACCCTAATTACGTCATAGCCTGCCAGGTAGGCCGCTATTATCTGCATCAGAGAGGCGGCCTCGCTCAGGCCTTCGTTCAACTCTATATCAATGGCCCTCTGCCCTCTCCTGCCTGTGGTGGCCGAGGTTATCCTTATCCAACCCTCCTTTGAGAGCTCCAGGACGACCTCTGACCCCCTGTTGATGTTAAGGAGCTTAGCCCACTCCTTTGGTATTGAAATTATGTAAGTAGAGCCTCCCGTCACCTGAACCCTTCGCTTGACCAGCAGCGGCATATTATCGTTATGGCTTGACAAGTCAAGGCCCTATCTATATAGACTAATTAGACCTAATATAGGTTGCCCTCAGGCGCCTATGGGGACCTCCCCTATTACCTCCCCTCTTAATGACCTTGACGAGTGAACGCCTGTGACCCTTACCTCTGGCAGGTACTGAAGCCTTGGTAGTGGCCCCTTTAGGACCACCATGAGGGGGTAGCTTCCGGCCTGCCTCGCGTAGCAGAGGCCCTTGCTGCACTCCTCAGCCCACAGGCCCCTAAGAACGGTCCCCGAAGGCGTTATCCTCTGCAGCATCTTGAAGTCAAAGACCTGACGCACGAAGTGCATAAAGGCCTTGGCGTGTCCTTCGTGCCTCTTCTTTATTCCCCAGTCCATCCTGAAGACCCTCGTGGACTCGAGGGCCAGGAGCTTCCTCACGTTAACCCTCCTCACCATGAGGTTCCTCCTAAGTATCTCCTCGAGGAACTCCCTGTTCAACCGATAGGTCTCAGCGGTCTCGCCAGGCAGACCCAGGATGAAGTTGATGCCTGGGAGGAGCTCCGGCATGCCGTTATGGCCCCGCGAGGCCCCGACCTTGTTGATTACCTCAACGGCCCTCAGCGCCTCCTCTGACGTCACCTTGAGGTTGTTCACCTTGACGACCTTGGGGTCCACGGTCTCTATGCCTAACGCCGCCACGTCGCCAGGCGTGTGGTAGTTCACTATCACCTTTAGCGCCTTCTCGGACTCCGCAGGGTACCTTGATATCGTGCCTGGGTTCACGTTATCTATGTGAAGCACCTCAAGCGTGGGGGCCACTGACCTTATTCCCATGAAGAGCTTCTCTAACGCCTCAGCGCTAGGCCTTGGCCACTCCTCAAGGCCTAGGTCGGGCGAGCCGTAAACAAGTATGTCGGCCTGCCTTCCAAGCCTGAAGTTCCTGACGCCATTATTGAAAAGGGCCTCCACCTCGCGGGCTATAGAGGCCGGGTCCCTCTGTATAGGCCTCCCCCTCAGGGGCTCCACACAGAACGAGCAGCCGCCTGTGATCCACCTGGCACACCCCCTATAGGTCTCAATCTCGGCTATCAGGTTCTTCCCGTAGTTAGGATGATATCGCACTATCCTGGCCCCTAGCACCGCAAACCTGTCAACCTTAGTGTAGTCCTCCCTCACCCTCCTTGGGTCAGCCCTCTCCTCGCCCTCAAGGACCAGCTCATAGACGTACTCCTCTGGGTCGCCGGCGACTAGTACGTCAAAGCCCCTCCCCTTGAAGAACGACGGAGGGAAGCCGCTCGTGCCGCCAAGGGGGCCCATGCCCCACCTGGCAGCTGGGCCCACCAACACCTTGAGGGGGCCCTCTATAGCTGAGGCCCACCGGGCCAGCTCGGGGGCCTCTGCCGGCCTGCCCCCTATGTACTTGCCTGGAACGACGACGCCTGCTATGAAGACCACGACGTCATAGGTCGTGCTCCTCATTAGCCACAGCGGACTTGACCTGTACTCGTCGACCGTGACGTAATGAACGGTGATGTCCTTTCTCGCGGCCCAGGCGGCCCCAGCTATGTAGCGCGGATATACGTCAATGTAGGGAGGGACTCCGAGGCCCCCGGGCTCGTCGTTATAGCCGTCAACTATCAGTACCCTTGCGGGCTTCAACCCGTGACCTTACTCAGGAGGAAGGCTATAGCCTTAAAGGAGGGCTCGGAAACCCTGTCCCCTCAGCACCAAGGCTAAGACGGGTAAGTTTTCCTCATCGCCCTGCTTTTATTCTCTGCCAGGGTAAAAACCCTGACCCGACTTGATAGCCCTGTCCGACGGAAACCTCGTCGTTGAGGTGCATGAAGCGGGCGCTTACGTTGCCGTCGTCTATGACATCACGGGCGTTGAATGGGTAGTCAAAGGGGACCCCTCAAGGCCAACAAAGGCAGGGATGGCCTTCCTGGCGCCCTACGCAAACAGGGTCAGGGGAGCGTCCTACGAGTTCGAGGGCGTCAGGTATGAGCTGCCAAGGAACAGCGAGGGACACGCCATTCATGGGCTCCTCCTAACAGAGCCCTTTGAGGTCGAGGACATGGACGAGAGACGCGTAGTCCTCAGGACCACGTTAAGGCACACGGGGTACCCCACAGAGCTCCTGGTTAAGGTCAAGTACGAGGTCGTGGGCTCGCTTAGGGCTACGGCTGCTTTCACAAATGTCGGCAAGAGAAATGCCCCCCTCGTCGTGGGCTGGCATCCATACTTCGCAGTGGTTGGACAATGGAGGCTTATCCCTGAGGGGACAGCCCTTCGCTGCGAAAGTGAGAACAAAATACCAACGGGCAGGCTCGTGCCCTACTCCTTCGGCGAGGACGGCGAATACGATGACTGCTTCCTTATACAGAGCGGTCACGTTGAGCTCAAGAGCAAGCTTGGGGTCACGTCAATCAAGAGTGATAACATGAAGTTCTTCCAGGTCTACACTGGAGTCAAGGGAGCTGTCGCGGTGGAGCCCATGAGCGGGGCACCTGACGCCTTCCATAACGGCCTAGGCCTTGTAATAATTAGGCCACACGAGACCAGAGAGTTCTCCTTTGAGGTCGCCTTTACGCCTAGCCGTAGCCCTCCTCGTACCTGAGCCCCTCAGGGTCCGCCTGCTCTATAACCCTGAGCTCCTCATCAGACAAGGGGGTTATGGTGTCCACGTGGCCTGGCACGATGATCCTCATCGATGAGCCCTGCAGAACGTCATCTATTGTGAAGCCCGATAGAACGGCCCTGAGGACTGGCCCTTCCCTGGTGAACTCTATGAGCGCCCTGTTAGTGCATAGGTAGTGCTTAAGCCCCCTCTCTATTCTCGCCCTGCCGCTGCCCGTGACGAAGTCGACCCTTGGCACTAGGACCCTCCTCTCGTGCCTTGCCCACACGACTATTTTCCTCACCAGCGGGAACAGGTAGGCCGTCGCGGCGCCGCCTGGAAGTTTTACCTTAGGCCTCTCGTAGCTGCCTATAGCAGTTAGGTTTATGTTGCCCTCCTCGTCAACCTGGGCGGCCCCAAAGAACATGAGGTCCATACGGCCCTTTGCCGCTACGTCAAAGGCATCTATGGTCGTCAGGAAGCCAAGGGACTCAGGCTCTAGGGATGGGTCGCCCGTTGACGGCCTGAGGACGACCCTTGACGGGTCAGGCGTGAAGGGCTCAGCGACGCTATGCCACGTGAAGTCCCTCCTCAGGTACCTTGCTGCATAGACCATAGCCAACACGGGGAGGGCGCTATCAAGGCCGTGATAGACGTAGTCACCGTCTTCAACGAATGACGCCATGCACTTTATCATCAGGTCGGTGGGCCTTGATGACGTCATAAAGGCCACCTCGTCAGGAGCCTTGAGGCTATCCACTCGTAGGCCCTCCCTGCCTTGGCCATCTCGTAGTACTCCTTTATGGCTGCATAGTCAGGCTCGTAAAGCCCGTAGACACCCGTCGGCCAGGCGCCCCCAGGGGCCTCAACGACGGCCGTCACGTGAACAGAGGACGCTGATAAGGTCGCGCCCTCGTTCTTCGCTATCTCCCTCATAACGTCGCTGGGGACTACCTTCTCTGCGGTGATTACGACCCTTTTTGAGGCCCTTATCTTAAGCTCGTCCTCATATCTTGGTCCCCTTATCAGCGCGTTGCCGTACTCGTCGCTGACCTGGACGTGTATGACCGCGACGTCAGGCTCTATGGCCTTAACGACAACTAAGTCCTCGCCGCTAAATGGGTCCTTTATTACCTTCCAGTTGCCCCGCTTCTCATGAAGCGGCAGCAGGTCAGATCCTATTATCCCCCTCACGGGCATGAAGGGAACCCCCTGCGCTCCAGCCCTCAGGCCAGCTATGATAGCCCCGCAGGTGTCCTCTATGTACTCCACCTCGCCCTTCTCGGCGGCCCTTCTGACGCTCGGCGAGAGACCGTAGTGCTCAAACGTAGCCATGGCAGCCCTGACCCTTGATAAGGCGCCCCCTGCCACTAAGACGTCAAGCCCAAAGCCGGGCTCCCTGTCAACAAAGGAAAGCCCCTTGCGGCCTCCCTTCAGGAGCGCCGCTATAAACATCATGGGGTTCCTAAAGAAAGTCATGCCGCTTATGGTCAGCTCATCGCCGTCCTTAACCAGCTCAATAGCTTCGGGTACTTTCATGAGCTTGGAGGAAGGCATTACCAGCCCCCTACCTTTTCATTATGTCCTACTATAAAAATCCTACACTCAACGCTAGTCTATGGGGGCCCAGCGTTTTAAAGTCCCGTCCCCAGCAGAGCCAGGGGCCTCCATTGCTTAAGGACAGGTTCATAGCTGACATCTACGGTGAAGCCGGTAAGCTCATTGGCAGCCAGGTCAGAGTGTGCGGCTGGGTTGACAACATAAGGGACCTCGGGGGCGTGAGGTTCGTCCTGGTCAGGGACAGGACAGGCGTCATGCAGGTAGTCGTGAAGAAGGGGCTTACGCCCCAGGACGCCATAGACGCCTCGTACCAGTTAGTAAAGGAGAGCGTGGCCTGCTTTGAGGGCACGCTGTCAGAGGGGCCGAGCAAGCTCAAGTATGAACTTCACGCCACTAAGGTCCAGCCTTTATCTAAGCCTGTCGAACCGATACCGCTCGAGCCCGCCACGAGCCTGGACGCCCAGCTCAACGTAAGGCTTGACTACAGATGGCTCGACGTGAGGAACAGGAAGGTCTCAGCGATCTTCGTCTTTGAGTCATGGGTAGCCCACATGTTCAGGGAGCACTTCAGGGGAAGGGGCTTTGTCGAGGTGTTCACGCCCAAAATAGTCGCAGCGGGCACCGAGGGAGGGGCTGAGGTCTTCCCAGTCATATACTTTGGAAGAGAGGCGTACCTGGCCCAGAGCCCTCAGTTCTATAAGCAGATGGCCGTGATAGCGGGCCTTGAGAGGGTCTTTGAGGTAGGCCCCGTTTTCAGGGCCGAGGCTCACCATACTGTGAAGCACCTTACCGAGTTCCACGGCCTCGACATAGAGATGGGCTTCATAGAGGGCCCCGAGGACGTCATGGGCGAGCTTGAAGGGTTCTTCAGGAGGCTCTCCTCCGAGGCCCAGGCAGCTGAGGAGCTGAGGGCTGTTAGGGAATTCTTCGACCTCTCGGTCAGGGTGCCCGGCAAAGTCCCGAGGATCACCATAAGGCAGGCCTACGAGATCCTCCGCGAGCGGTACAAGAAGGAGCTCCCGCCCGGCGAGGACCTGGACCCTCAGGCGGAGAGGCTCCTGGGCGACTACGCACGCGAGGAGTACGACAGCGACTTCGTCTTTGTGACGGAGTACCCCTGGAAGGTCAGGCCGTTCTACACGATGAGGAAGGAAGGGGATGAGGACTGGACCTACGGCTTTGACCTGTTGTTCAGAGGGCTCGAGATAGCTACTGGGAGCCAGAGGGAGCACAGGTACGACCACCTTCTGAAGAACCTGAGGGACAAGGGGCTGGACCCCAGCAAGTTCCAGTTCTACCTCAACTTCTTCAAGCACGGCGCTCCACCTCACGGAGGGGCCGGCCTGGGCCTGGAGAGGATAGTGAAGCAGTTCCTAGGACTGGAGAACGTTAGGGAGGCCAGGCTGCTGCCGAGGGACCCCGAGAGGCTGGTGCCTTGAGCGGGCCCTACGGGGGCCTTGACCTCACCGCGAGCCCCAACAGGGCCAGCGCAGTCACGGTCATAGCTTCAAGCGCCATCACGACAGGCCTCTACAGGACTGACGACGAGATCCTCGGTGCGTTGAAGGGCGCCTCAATAGTGGCCATAGACTCACCCCTCAGCCAGCCTAGACATGGATGGCACAGGGACGTGGATAGGACCCTCCTTAGGATGGGGTATAAGGTGTTCCCGGCCGCCTGGCCGTCAATGAAGGCCCTCTACAGGAGGGCCCTAGTTATCTCCTCCAGGCTCTCAGAGGCCGGCGCCAAGGTCATCGAGACGCACCCGCTGTCAGCCCTGAAGTCAAGCCGTTGCAGTGGCTACGCCGACCTGGCTGAAGCCCTCGGCATCACCATACATGAGAAGCCTAGGGTAAAGGACGAGGTGGACTCCCTTATAGCGGCCATCGTTGCCATGGCGTATGACGAAGGGCTTGTCATGAGCGTCAGGGCCAGCGATGGGGAGGTGTACCTGCTCAAGCCCATCTGTAACAGAGGTCTTTGACATATGTTGATAAAAAACTATTAAGTGGCGTAGACCTATGATAAAGAAGGAGCCTAAGGATCCCATGCAGCAAGGCAACGCGGCAAAGGTGCTGATAGTAGGTGACTGGGACGCAGACGGCGTCGTTGCGTCTGCTGAGATAGTTTACGCCCAGGAGGTACTGGGCGCCTTCCCTGTGAAGGGCAAGGCCGCAATAGAGCTCAGGCCTGCGGGGCCCAGGACGTTCAGCTCTGTCGTTTCAAATGGCTGCTGGGACTATGTCATAATCCTTGACATACCTTTCACCCAGGACGTTGAGACGGGCCTTGAGACGTTACTTAAAGGGCCTTGCAAGCCTAAGATCTACTACTTTGATCACCACAAGTCAACGCTTGACAAAGCCTCGTACCTGGAGGAGAAGTTCAATGTTGAGGCGTTCGTTGGACTGTCCCCTACGTCGTCCCTTGTCAAGGCCTTCCTAGAGAGCATTGGGGTCAGGCTCACGCCAAGGCTGAAGGAGCTAGTGGCAAGCGTCGCCGTCCTTGAGGGCGGCAGCGGCTGGCTCGCCAGGAAGGACAGAAGCCCCTCTGAGGGCATGATAAAGGTCGCCGCATCTATATCTAAGAACACCAATCAGAGCAAGGACCCAGACCTGTGGAGAAGGTACGTCAGGTGGGCCTCCAGCATCCTCCCCTTTGAGCAGTCCCCTATAGGTCAAGGCGAGGACATAGTGACCCACGGCCTCCAGGTGTCCAGGGAGAGCGATGCCGAGATAAAGGACGTGGCGAGGGAACTGGCCATGGAGGCCAGGACCGTGGGCTTTGTCAAGTTCGTTGACGCAAGGGGTAAGTGGAATAAGAGCGGCGCCTCAGCCCTGGCTTCCTCAATTTACAAGATGACTAAGATGACTACAGCCCTTCTTATCACGAAGGAGGATGGGTCCTCGATACTCATAGTTAGGGGGTCCCAGGGCAATGCCATAAAGTTGATGGAGAAGCTTTACACGATGGGTGTGATAGAGGACGTAGGAGGACATGAGAACATAGCTTCGGGTAGGCTTAAGGCGGGCGTCAACATTAAGGATCTTGAGGACGCCCTGAGGAGGGCCTCCCTTGAGCTGAAGTGAGCTTCCTATACGTTAAGAAGGTATTTAACCCGTGACAAAAACCATATGGAAGCTAAAGGTGTAGAGGGCTTGGCCCAGAGGCCAAAGTTCTGCCCAAGGTGCGGGACGCTGTTGAGACCAAGGGTCATAAATGGCAAGGCTTACCTCGAATGCCCTAAGTGCGGCTACAGGGAGGAGCTACAGCCCCAATCCAAGAATGAGCTGAGTCACACCCACAGGGTCCTCCACACGCCTAAGGAGAAGATCGTGGTCGTGGACACTACGGCCCCGCCGCCTACCGCCCAGGTGCTGAAGGGGAGCGTCAGATGTCCAAGGTGCGGCAACGATGAGGTCCTTGCCTGGATGATGCAGACGAGGGCAGCCGATGAGCCCCCAACAAGGTTCTACAGGTGTACAAAGTGCGGATATACGTGGAGGGAGTACGCCTAAGGGGACGTGAAGACCGACGTTCTACCCCTTTAGTAACCTAAGGCCTTTTCAGCTTATTATAGTACTAACGCTAACTACCTGGGGGGTTACTTGGGCGAGGTTCCGTTACAGCTGACGGGCCTTCAAGAGACCCTAGCACTTCCGCACAGCGGATATACAGAGGCCGCTGCCGTAACTGACTGGACGATCCTAAGCATTTACCTGTTCGTTTTAGTTGTCGCCGTTGCAGCATATAACACTAAGAGGTCCCCGAGGAAGGCCTCTAACGTAGTCCTTGTGATACCCTCCGTGGCCAACGAGAAAGTCAGAGAGTCGTTGTTCGCGGCGCTTCACCACAACAGGTTCCTGGGAGTGCCCATTTACTTAGTAATTGATGAAGGGGCGCCCCTTCAGCGGGAGCTCGAAAAACTGAACTGGGTGAGACTTGTAGTTGTTCCCAGGAAATATCGCCCTGACCTTTTTGGCAAGGGAAGGGCCCTGAGGTACTTTGTTGAAAACTATGTCGCAAAAAGGCCTGATATGTGGTATGTCTTCCTTGATGACGATAACCTGGTCCTTGACGACCACTTCCTCTATGAAATACCTTATTATGAGCAAAGGGGTTACGTGGCCTTTAACCCGGTCCTGGTGCCAAGGAGAGGCCGTTCACACCTAGCCTACATAATTGACCTCGCTAGGCTCATCGACGACCTGTCGTTCTTCAGGTTCTTCACGGGGCTCCTTAAGAGGCCGCTTGTCGGCATGCACGGCGAGCTCCTCGGAGTCAAAGGGGACCTCCTCCTGAAGATAGATGCCTTCAACGAGCCAAGCAAGGTCGAGGACTACGTCTTGGCCTCAAAGATCGTCAGGGCGAGAGGGAGGACCTGGCAGAGCAGGACAAGGGTCAGCGTACTAAGCCCTAACTCCCTAAGGGACCTCGTTAAGCAGAGAGGGAGGTGGCACTCAGGCATACTAGAGAGCCTGCCAAGGGTCCCAGTCAGCATGAGGGTTGCTACGTTAGTTAAGTCCTTCATGAGGACCCTGGGCCTGGTAGCTCTCTGGGCCCTCTTGCCCCTGACGAACTCCGTCCTGATACTCATCGTTGGCCTGGTGACAGGCATTGTATACTGGGGAGTCTACGCCTACGGGGCCCTCAAGTCTAAGAAACTAATTTACATATTTACAATACCGGCGTTCTGGCTAATAGAGGGCCTTGGGTTCCTCTACGGCATAATGAAGATCAGGAGCAGGGAGTTCACGGTGATAGACAAGAGGCTATAACACGTTTTGAGTCAGCTCGCGGATATTATTGAGAGGGCCTCCCTTAAGGCCTTGACCTTCTCCTCCTCGCTAGAGGCCCCGCAGGCCTCAACTACCTTGGCTAGGACCTTGTAGAGCCTCACTATCTCATCGGAGTGTACCTTGACCGTAGACTCTAATGACTTGTAGTTAGCGTTAAGGGAGTCCACCAGCAGCTCGAGAACAGAGACCACGTCCTCTATCTCCTCATGGACGTGTTCATGATAGTGCTCGTGCTCGTGATAGTGTTCGTGCTCCCTCTCCTCTACCTCCTCAACTATCTTCTCTAGGTCCTCCTTCTTCTTCGGCAGCTCCATACGTCTTCTTCCGCTTTGCTGCTCGCTCATTTAGCGCTCTAGGACCAATATCTCTTGAGAATTTATCTGTCTTACTACTGCCTTGGCCTGATGGTGTTAGGGTCCCCCTGCGGAGGCAGTACTAAATTTAGGCCGCGAAGAAGTCTCAAAAAGGTAGGAGAGAGCTAACATGGCAAGCAGAGGTCCCCCGAGGAGGGAGCCAATAGACGTCACCGCTGTCGAGAGAAGGGCCATAGTGCTTGACTACATAGAGGGGGGCTATTACCTCGACCCCCATAGATGGCACAGAAGCAGGACTGTCGCCCAGGCGATAGGCTTTAACAGGTTCACCCTGCTTGATGGTATCCCTCTTCAGAGGGTGGAGCCCTTAGAGGAGGTAACGGTGGTTAAGGAGTCCCTGATGCCAATAGAGGAGCCGCTTGACCCGACCGGGAGGAGGACCAGGAAGCTGGAGGTCTCCCTCGTATGCCTTGAGGAGATCGGCAAGAAGACCTGTACGCCCCTTCAACACGTTGAGCAGAGGGTCCTTGACCTGCTTAGGATAGCCCTAGGGGATGAGGTGGAGCTGCTCGGCTCCCCGGCTGAGCTCAGCAAGACGGCGGAGTCAAAGGGCTTGCCCCCTAAGCTGCTGGCGGCGCCTAAGAGCCCCCTGAAGTTCTCTGACCTGACGGAGCTCGCCAAGAGGAACCTCAAGGATGCTGTCAAGATCATAGTAAGGTCGCGGGAGAAGGAGTTCGTTGAGTTCTTCAATAAGGCAGCCCCCATCAACATCAGGCTCCACGCAATCGAGCTCCTGAGGGGGGTCGGCAAGAAGACCCTTAAGGCTATCCTTGACGCGAGGGAGAGGAAGCCTTTCCAGAGCTTTGACGAGATAAAGAAGCTCCTCAAGGACGACCCTGTTGACGTGCTCGCTGACAAGGTCGTAGAGGAGCTCAGCGGCCAGTCAACATATAACCTCTTCATCGAGCCTGAGAGCCCTTCAGTCCCCTTCCTTGATTACCTGTCTGTGCTGAGGCCTGCAGGGCGTCAGAGGTGAGCAGGCGAAGGAGGCTGGGTCAGCACTTCCTCGTTGACGAAGGAGGAGTGAAGCTGTTCACAGGGGTTTTAGAGAGGTTCAAGGGCCTCGACTTCCTTGAGGTTGGCCCAGGGCTAGGGGCGCTTACGCTAAGGGCCTCAGAACTGGCAGGGAGGCTTGTGGCCGTTGAAATTGACGGGTCGTTGGCCAAGAAGCTCAGCTCCAGGCTCCCCCTGAACTCCTCCGTGGTGATAGGTGACGGGGCCCTCTTCGTGGCCTCAGTGAGGACCCCTGTGGTGTTCTCAAACGCCCCATTTTACCTGGTAGGAAGAATGATAGCGGCGGCCGCCAGGAACAACAACGTAAGGTGGCTAGTCCTGGGGTGCCAGAAGGAGGTCGCCGAGAGGATAGTCGCGAGGCCCGGAAGCGAGGAGTACGGCAGGCTGAGCGTGATATCGCAGGCTTACTTCTTGGCAACAATTAAGGGCTACATGCCTGCCGAGTGGTTCAGGCCCAGGCCGAAGGTCAACGCCGCCCTGGTGCTCATGGAGAGGAGGAGGGAGTGGGGGCCTGAAGGAGAAGCCCTTGAAGGCCTGACCAGGTGCCTCTTCTCCCAGAAGAACAGGCTGTTAGCTAAGGTAGCTAAGAGGTGCATCGGCGACGAGGGGCCGGCCCTGCTGGCGGCCAGCAATAATAGAAGGGTCAGGGACCTGACGCCTGACGAGCTGGTGGAGGCGTCAAAATGGCTTGCCGCGAGGGCTGGCGCGAGGTCCTGACCTCTGGGGGCCCAGTGAGGTTCGCCTGCGACCCCTGCGTATACGAGCCCTCTGACGACACATGGATCGCCGTGGAGGCGCTCGAGAGGCTTGAGGCCCTCGGCTACAGGTTCAAGAGCGTGTTGGACCTGGGCTCAGGGACAGGCGTCCTGGCGGCCGTCGCAAGGGCCCTTTTCAACCCCTCCCTGGTGGCCGCTGTTGACCTCTCGCCCTACGCAGCCAGGGCTACAAGGCTCACGCTGGGGTCTGACGTGCTGGTGGCGCAGTGCAACGGGGGGAGGTGCCTGAGAGGTCGCTGGGACCTAGTCATCTTAAACCCACCTTACCTTCCTGCAGGGGCTAACGGGGTTAAGGCCTGCGAGGGGCTCTTAGACATGGCGTGGTCTGAGGAGGCCGGCCACGAGGTCCTTTGTCGAGCAGCCGGGGACCTTGGCAGCTGGGTAGTCATAGTCAGGTCCTCCCTCTCGACACTTGACGTGGACAGCTGTCTAAGTTCGATGGGCTTCTCAAAGGTAGCGACATTGTCTAACAGGGCCTTCATGTTTGAAAGGATCTGGGCAGAGCTGTGGCGCAGGGCGGCCTAAGGTTGGAGATATAAGGTCTTAGGCCTCACGTACGACTGTTTAGATTTATTTAACCCCCTATGTCAAAGCACAGCGGGTCTTCACGGTGCTCGAAAACGAAGAGACCAGCAACGCTATCAACGAGCTGATGACCATAGACCTAAAGGGCTCTAAGATAGTAACCGTGAGCGCCAAGATATCCCCGCTGGAGTTCCTCGCCCTGGAAAGGCTTTCGTCGCTGTGCCGCCTGTCTAAGAGTTCCATAATAAGGGAGGCGCTGAGAGGCTATCTGTTGAGCGTTATTGCCAAGGACCCTTCCATAGCTAACCTCCTAGGAAGTGAGCTCTTGATTGACCTGCAGAGGACCGATGGCGCTCCGAGCGTCCTGGCCAAGTGCCTAGAGTCCTTAGCTGGCTCCGCCAACGGACGACCCTATTGAACGCGCGGCCTCGCACAGGCTCCTGCTGACCTCGTTAATTACATCAGGGAGCAGCTCCGTTACGCACTTCCTAGCGCACAGCTTCCTCTCATAGGAGTTCTGAGCCGTTGAGCACCTCTCATACATGCACCTCCTCTCGAGGGCTCCCCTGTCCAGGTAAACCACTACGTAGGGGCCTAGGTCCTTGACCAAAAGGAGCCCCCTGACCCCTGACGCGTTGAGGACCCTCGTCAGGGCGTCATAGCTGTCCTCCCTCTTGTCGAGGATGAAGGCCTCAAGCCCTGACCTGATGCCCCTTATCAGCCTTGAGGCCAGGACAACCTCCGGGGAGCCTCCTGAAGCGCCATCGCACTGAGGGGCCTCAGGGGGGGACAAGTCTCCTCACCCCTCAGTGGTAATACCAGTCATCACTGGCCCTCGCCGCCCTGGACGATAAGGGAGCTCCATTGGCGAATATATAGGTTAAGCACGGCTGCCTGCCTCCTCGCCTCCTCATCACTCATGCAGCCGGTCCTAAGGGTTCGACCGCCCTTCGACCTGGCCTCTATGTACTTGTACCCCTTGGGCTTCTTGCAGTCCTTCAGCTCAAAGGACTCCAGCAGCCCGTTCATGGCGAGGCCCTCGATCTCTATAAGCCCTTGGGGCGGCCCTGGGGGCTCGTTGCCCTTCACTTCACGCGCCCTCCAACTGACCCTAGGCAACCCTCCTTTTATGTGCCCCGCCTTACCGTTTGTCCTTCATCTTCATCCCCCTCAGGGGTCTCGGACAACGTGAGACTGGCGGGGCCTTGATTATAGTCCTGGGCGAGGGGAAAACCTTTTCCATCATGAGGGCGGATAAGCTTTAAGTTTCGGGCTCCCAAAGGTCGGTATAGGAGCTCTAGTTGGAGGCCGAGCATCCTGCCCTCAGGGCCATGAGGGAGATAGCGGAGTTCGCCGCCAAGGCCTCAGAGCTCATCAACGCGGGCCAGGTCGATCGTATGGCCGAGGTCCTCGTGGACCTGTATCACAGGAAGGGGAAGGTCCTCGTCATGGGCGCCGGGAGGAGCGGCCTCGTCGGCAAGGCTTTTGCCATGCGGCTCCTGCACCTTGGCTTCAACTCATACGTGCTCGGAGAGACCATAGTCCCCAGCATATCAAGGGGCGACGTGGCAGTCGCGATATCCGGCTCAGGCAGGACAGGCCTCATAGTTGAGGCCGCTGACGCCGCCAAGAAGGTAGGGGCCTACGTCATAGCCATAACCACCTACCCCGAGAGCCCTCTTGGGCAGCTCGCAGACCTTGTCGTGATGGTCCCGGGCAGGTCCAAGGTCAGCAAGATGGACGACTACTTCGCCAGGCAGATACTTGGCCTTCACGAGCCCCTCGCCCCCCTGGGAACGCTGTTCGAAGACACTGCCATGCTGCTCCTGGACGGCGTGATCTACTACCTGATGATGAGACTTAACGTGACAGAGGACGAGATGAGGAACAGGCACGCCAACATAGAGCTTTAGGGAGAGGCTGATGTGGCTGAGGCTCATTATGGTGGGCCCCGAGGGGCCAGTAAACCTGGGCTACGTGGCGAGGCTGGCGGAGAACTTCGAGGTTGACGAGCTGGCCCTGGTCTCCCCGCAGGCCAGCATAGCCGAGTCTCTCAGGTGGGCGGCGAGAGGCTCCTCAAGGCTCCTCGAGGTAGCCGTGTACCCCTCCCTCTCCGAGGCGCTGAAGGACGTGGACCTCTCCATATGCACCTCTGACGAGAGCTCGGCAAGGGACGTACTCAGGACGGCCGTGACGCCCGAGGAGGCAGCCGCGGAGGCCGCCAGGAGGGGAAGGGTCGCAGTGGTCCTCGGGAGGGAGAGCGTCGGCCTGACCAGGGATGAGCTGTCCCTCTGCGACCTCCTCTGCACAATACCTGCGTCGCCCAGGTACACGGCCCTTAACGTAAGCAACGCCGCCGCTATAGTGTTATATGAGCTCTACAAGGCCGCGAGGTCGCAGAGGCGGCTGGCGGAGCCGCCGTCCAAGGACGTCGTCAGGCTGACGGAGGCCTACGCCCGGGCCCTCTACGAGCACCTGTCCAGGGGCCCAAGCGAGGAGGTTGGCCTGGCCTTCAGGAAGCTCGTCTCAAGGGCCTCCTCAGCTGAGGCCTCAACAGTCCTGAGGGTCCTCAGCAGGGCCTGCGCAACCCTTGGCTGCAAGGGAAGGGCTGAGGAGCTGTTGGCAGAACCTAGTTAGTGCAGCTCGTTCCTAGACGCTCATTTCCATTATTCGTGCTCATTACGCTTAGGGACTTCAGCCTCCTGTCATAGAGGCCCGCGCCCCACGGCGTCGCGGGCGGCTCTCAGGCCAATGGAACGAGACCCCTATCTACAGCCTCTCCTCACGCTATCAACGCCAGGCTAGGCCAAAGGCTCTGTTATTGCCTCTCTATGACCTCGTGTCTTCGGTCAGACGAATAGAGCTGCTGAAGACCTGTACCGAAAGAGGCTAGTAAGGGCCTAAACCTCGAAGAAGACCCCCTTAGCCTTCTGAAGGCGGTCCAGGTAAGAGCCCTCCTTGTTGATCCTGGGCCTGCCTGACTCCTTGTCCTGCCTCATGGTTATCCCGAGCTCCGCCAGGAGGTCGTTCATCGCCTCCCTGACCCTCTTGGGGCCTCCAGCTACTCCGTGGAGGCCCGGCTCACCCGAGAAGACCATGGTGCGGTCGCTTATCATCGCTATCATCATCACGTCATGCTCAGCCACGAAGGCGGCGGCCTTCCTGTTCTCGGTGAGCCTCTTCACTATCCTGCCCACGGCCAGCCTCTCCTCAACGTCCAGGTGGGCGGAGGGCTCGTCGAGCAGGTAGAGGTCAGCTTCACGGCTTAACGCTGAAGCTATGGCCAGCTTCTGCATCTCGCCCCCGCTCAGCTCCCTGGCTACTCGGTCGAAGAGCTTGACGAGGCCGAGCTTCTCAGTGAGCTCCACGTAGAGCCAGGTGCCGGGCGTGACAGCCTCTGGGTTGGAGGCCCTCAGGACGTCAGCCACTGTCATCCCCTCAGGGAAGAACTCAGGCCCCACGTACTGGGGCTTGTAGCTGACCTTGAGCTCCCTGTAAGTGAACGGTCCCCCCTCCTCAGCCTTGACCTCGCCTGCGAGGAACCTTATGAACGTCGTCTTACCTATGGCGTTGGGGCCCACTATTGTCACCACCTCGCCTCCGTTTATGTAGCCCGGCTCCACGTCAAGGGTGAAGCCGTCAAGCCTGACCCTGGCCCTTGACCACTCGAGGTACTTGAACTCGGCCTCCGCCTGCTGGCCTGAGAGAGACTTCGAGAAAGCTATGGGGGTGCCCCTTATCCTCACGTTCTCGCCCTGCAGGTAGCCGTCAAGGAACGCGTTTATGCCGACCCTCACGCCGTAGGGCTGCGACACTATCCCATATACCCCTGGCTCCCCGTAGATCACGTGAACGTGGTCGCTGAGGTAGTCAAGCATCGCCAGGTCATGCTCTACCACTATGAAGTACCTTGAGGCCTTGACCTGGGACCTTATGAGTCTTGAGACCCTCACCCTCTCCCTGACGTCGAGGTAGCTGCTGGGCTCATCAAATATGTAGACGGAGGCATCCTTACTTAGGGTGGCCACTATCAACAGCTTCTGCAGCTCGCCGCCGCTCAGGCTACTCACGTCCCTATCCCAGACCCTGTCGAGGCCCACCTGCTGGGCCAGGTCCCTCGAGGAGCCTGTCTCGTCCGCCTTCTTCAGTAGCTCTCCCACAGTCCCCTTGAGGTACCTAGGCACGAGGTCTATGTACTGGATCTTATGGGCTGCCCTCAGCTTCCCGTCGTAGAGCCTCTCAAGGTACGTCTGAAGCTCGCTTCCCCTGAAGTGCCTCAGGACGGCGTCAACCTCCGCCGGCCTGTCGGGGTTGCCTAGGTTAGGTTTCAGCTCCCCTGCCAGGATCCTGATGGCAGTGGTCTTGCCTGCGCCGTTCTTGCCTATTACGCCGACGACCTGCCCCTCCCTCGGTATCGGGAGCCTGAAGAGCTTGAAGCCGTTGACGCTGTACCTGTGAACGGCCTCCTCGTTGAGCTCCTCAGGCAGGTTGACTATTGAGATCGCGTCAAACGGGCAGGCCTTCACGCATATCCCGCACCCTATACAGACGTCCTCGTAGATCACTGGCTTAGCGCGGGCCTTCGTGTCGGCCTCTATGGCTACGCCCTTCTTGCTCTTGTTGACAGGGCAGACCGATATGCACTGGTAGCTGCATCGCTTGGGCTTGCACAGGTCGTCGTCTATTACTGCTACCCTTACCAAGTGCTCCTGGGCCCTTAGGCCATAGCCTAAAAAGAGGGCTTAAAACTTGAACTCGAACCTCTCGCCGGGCCTCAGTATGACGACCTTTGTGGGAAGACCCCTTGACGTCACGATCCTCGCGAACTCGTTGGGGTCGCCGTAGAGGACGGGGAACGTGCCATAATGCATCGGTATCGCGGCGCGAGGCCTCAGGAGCTCCACAGCCTTGGCCGCCTCGTTGTGATCCATGGTGAAGTGGCCTCCTATCGGCAGCAGGGCTATGTCAGGCCTGTAGATCTCACCTATGAGCGCCATCTCCGCCGTTATGCCAGTGTCGCCCGCATGGTACACGACGCCCTCGCTTGACATGACGACGACGCCCGTCGGCGCTCCCCTCGAGCTGGTGTGATTCGCTGGGACCAGCGCCACGCGAAGGCCAGGCTCCAGAACTATGGGGCCTCCCATGTTGCCGCCTATCACGCGGCTCTCGTCCCTTATCAGCTCCCCGACGTAGTTAGCTAGCTCGAAGGTCGCCACGAGCTTGGCCTTGGGGTTCCTCTTCATTATCTCAACGGCGTCGCCCAGGTGATCGTCGTGGTCGTGGGTCACCAGTACATAGTCAACGCCTGTGACCGCCTCAGGCTTAACGGGTGACAGAGGGTTGCTCAGCCAGGGGTCTATAAGGACCTTCCTGCCTGAGATGTTGAGCTCAAAGGCCGAGTGCCCATAATACACAAGGTAGCCCATAGGCCCTTCCCAGCAGTCTATTCAGGAAGTCGTATATAACGCCTTTTCACGACCATAATCACATATCTATATTTACAAATTTGTTTCAAGCCTGCCTGTGCTAAGGAGCGGGAAGCCCATGAGCGAGGAGGAGCTGAAGAAGACCCTGACCGCTGGTGCCATAGCCGCGGAGGCCAGGGACTACGGCGCCTCGCTGGTGAAGCCGGGCGCCAGCGCTAGGGAGGTCTGTGAGGAAGTGGAGTCCCTGATCGTAAAGAGGGGGGCGAGGCCTGCCTTCCCCTGCAACTTCTCAATAAACGAGGTAGCGGCTCACTACACTCCTGGCATCTCGGATGACGTGAGGGTGCCTGACAAGGCCATAGTCAAGGTTGACGTAGGCGCCTCGGTCGACGGCTACCTCGCCGACACTGCGGTAAGCGTCGTAGTAGGCGATGATGAGAGGCTGAGGGCGCTAGCGGAGTCCGCCAAGGAGGCCCTGGACGCGGTCATAGCCATAATGGCTCCAAACGTGAGGATTTATGACATAGGTAAGGCTATAGAGAGGGCCATAGCGGGCAGGGGCTTCCGCCCCGTCAAGAACCTCACAGGACACACGATGTCCCGCTACCTGCTTCACGCAGGTGAGTCCATACCTAACTTCGCGGACAGGTCTACGTTCTACCGCAGGCTCAGGCCCCCGGTTCTTGTGGCCGTAGAGCCCTTCAGCACAAGCGGGAGAGGACTTGTCGTGGACGCCCCTAAGGCGTTCATCTACTCAGCTACGGGAAGAGAGCCCAAGGGAGCCTCGGAGGCCTCGAGGTCATTGCTGGATTACATACTTAAGAGGTTCAACACGCTCCCCTTCGCAGTGAGGTGGCTTTACCCTGAGTGGAAGGAGAGCGAGATAAGTAGGGCCCTTGATGAGCTGACGAGGCTTAAGGCGCTCGTCAAGTACCCAGTCCTAGTAGAGGCCTCAGGCGCTCCAGTGGCCCAGTTTGAGCACACATTCTTCGTAGACAAGGATAAGGTAATAGTTACCACGAGGGCCGAGCGTTAACGCCCTTGTGGCCTTTATCACGTATTCAGATTTATAATTTAAAAGCTCGCCTTAAGGCTGAACCCTATTGGAGAGAAGGCCAGAATGACGTCAGGCTCAGAAATATCAACGCTGGCGACGCTGATAGTCAACATACTATGGGTTGCGCTGCTGCTCCTTTGGCTCACAGGCCTAGGTAACTGGATACAGGTGTACTGGTATAGAGCTGACATACGCTCTAAGCTTGCCATACTGGGGGGATTGGCCGACGAGGCGAGGAAGGAGACCCTTGACTACATGAACAGGAACAAGGCCAAGGACGCCTCGTCACTGTTAAACAGGCTACTTGACTTCTTCGTAATAGAGCCGGTCGAAATAGAGCCCACGGATATCATCAACAGGCTGAGGCACCTCATAAACATCCGTGATGCCAGGTTTAAGGACGTCTTTAATCAGGCCATGTCTGACAGCGACGAAGTTACGAGGAGCGTGGCCTCGACAGCCGCCGAAATAGCTTCAGCCCTTAACTTCATATACAAGTACGTGAGGCACGTCCTGCTCTTTGCTGAGAAGACCAAGAACTGGTACCTCATTTTGCAGCTTGCGATCTTCATGCCGCAGATAATTCAGATAGCCCAGATGTACAGGAAGGCCCTTGACGATTTCCTCTACAAGGTGCCCGTAGGCGATGGGGCTGGGCCCCTCGTAGCCCTGAGGCTGGCCGGTTTCGGGGCCAAGTGGAGGGAGGTAACGGAGGACACTGTAGTAGCGGAGAGCGAGTTCGAGGGAAGGAGGCTGCTGATAATCAAGGCCAAGGGGCCCGGCTCAACGGTCGGCAGGCCCGGCGAGGCGGCTGAAAAGGTGATCAGGGAGGCCATAGCCCAAGGGAGGAGGGTCTCACTCATGATAACTGTTGACGCGGCCCTGAAGCTCGAGGGTGAGGATACAGGTGATGTAGCAGAAGGCGTCGGCGCCGCCATAGGCGACCCAGGCCCTGAGAAGATAAGGTTCGAGAGGGTTGCGACGGAGTACAACATACCGCTGAGGGCGGTCATCGTGAAGATGGGCATGGATGAGGCTATACTCGCCATGAATCAACACATCTACAAGGGAGTCGAGAACGCTGTTGAGAGGGTGAAGCAGATAATAAGGTCGGAGAGCCGCGAGGGCGACACAGTTGTCGTTATAGGCGTTGGTAACACTGTCGGGGTGGGGCAGTGATGAACACGTACCAGCTTTACCTCCTCCTGTTGCTCGTAGTGATGCTCGTAGCGACCACGGCTATGACCATGAAGCAGATGAACGAGATCAGGAGGCTGCAGGAGCTGAGGAAGAGGCCAAGGGTCGTTACCGTAGAGGAGTGCGACGGGAAAACCACGACGAGGGACTACAGGGAGGGCGACTACGTAGGGCTCGTAAGCGGCCAGTGTCCAGGCGGAGGGCCTAAGAGGGTAATAGGCATCTACGCAATTAAGGAGGAGAAGAAGGGCGGCCGCTCCCCCATTTAAGGCCCTGGCCGCATCACATAGGGGAGAGGCGCCGTGCGGTCAACGCTCTCTTGGGAGATCTGTGACATATGTCAGAGGAGGGTCGCTACGACAACCTGCAGGCTCAATGGCAGGCTGGCCGCCGTGTGTCCTTTCTGCAGGGCCCTCCTTGAGGGAAGGGGGCTCGTCTGCGGGGAAGGGGTCCAGAGGGTCCCGCTTAGGAGGAGGAGTGTCGAACCTAACGAGGAGCTCATAAGGTCGGTAGGCGAGCATAGGACTTACCGCAAGGGTGCTAAAGTCCAAGGAGGAAATCGTTAGTAAGACTTTTATAGAGGCAGTCCTACCAGGCCCTTATGGATAAGGAGACTCAAGGAGGGTGTAAAGAATGGCATCTGGTGGAGGCATACCTGTGCTCATATTGAAGGAGGGCACGCAGAGGTCTTACGGAAGGGAGGCCCTAAGGAATAACATACTGGCGGCTAAAGTTCTGGCTGAGATGCTTAAGACAAGCCTTGGACCCCGCGGCCTTGACAAGATGTTAATAGACTCCTTTGGCGACGTAACGGTGACAAACGATGGAGCCACCATAGTTAAGGAGATGGAGGTTCAGCACCCTGCCGCGAAGCTCCTGGTTGAGATAGCCAAGGCCCAAGATGCCGAGGTCGGCGACGGCACGACGAGCGTTGTCGTGCTTGCTGGGGCCCTGCTCGACAAGGCTGAGGCCCTGCTCGAGCAGAATATACACCCAACGCTCATCATAGAGGGCTATACCAAGGCCATGAACAAGGCCCTTGAGCTGCTTGACAAGATAGCGGTCCCCGTTGACGTAAACAATGATGAGAACCTCAGGAAGATAGCCACCACTACCATAGGCAGCAAGTACTCTGGCCAGGGACCTGAGAGGGAGAAGCTTGTAGAGCTCGCGGTTAACGCCATCAAGATAATAGCTGAGCCCAAGCCTGAGGGGGGCTACAACGTTGACCTCGATAACGTCAAGATAGAGAAGAAGAAGGGAGGAGGCCTTATGGACTCAATGCTGGTGAGGGGCATAGTCCTTGACAAGGAGGTCGTACACCCTGGTATGCCGAAGAGGGTGACCAACGCCAAGATAGCTGTCCTAGACGCGCCCCTTGAGATACAGAAGCCCGACATAACCACCAAGATAAGAGTCACCGACGTTGAGCAGCTTGACTCGTTCCTGGAGGAGGAGACCAAGATCCTTAAGGACATGGTTGAGCAGATAGCCGCGACAGGCGCCAACGTTGTAATAACCCAGAAGGGAATTGACGACGTCGCCCAGCACTTCCTGGCCAAGAAGGGCATACTTGCCGTGAGGAGGGTCAAGAGGAGCGACGTAGAGAAGCTAGCCAGGGCCACTGGCGCAAAGATAGTGACAAGCATCAGGGACCTCAAGCCTGAGAGCCTGGGCTACGCCGACCTCGTTGAGGAGAGGAAGGTGGGCAATGACAAGATGGTCTTCATAGAGGGCGCCAAGAACCCGAGGAGCGTGACCATACTGATAAGGGGCGCTAACGACATGTTGCTCGACGAGGCTGAGAGGAACCTCAACGACGTCCTCCACGGCCTCAGGAACATAATGAGGGAGCCCAAGATACTGGGCGGCGGAGGCGCGCCAGAGATTGAGCTGGCCCTCAGGCTGAGGGAGTTCGCGGCCACGGTAGGCGGGAAGGAGCAGCTGGCCATAGAGGCCTTCGCCGACGCGCTCGAGACCATACCCAGCGTGCTGGCCGAGAGCGCAGGCATGGACCCGCTGGACGCAGTCATGCAGCTCAGGTCCCTCCACAGCAAGGGCCTGAAGTTCGCGGGCGTTGACGTGCTTAACGGCAAGACAGCTGATGACATGATCTCAGTGAACGTCTACGAGCCCCTGCTGGTTAAGAAACAGGTGATAAAGGGCGCGGCCGAGGCCGCCATAGCGCTGCTAAAGATAGACGACCTGATTGCGGCGGCGCCGCCTAAGAAGGAGGAGAAGAAGGGCAAGGAAGGCGAGGAGAAGGAGGAGAAGGGCCTCCCGAGCAGCTAAACCTAGAACTCTTCGCCTAAATAGCCCTCGTACCTTCCTATTTTTGCCCGGAAGCATGCAGGACTACGTTATTTCCATGCTTCACCCAAGGCTCAGAGAGGTCATAGCAAGGCTCGGCTACACGAGGCTATACCCCATTCAGGAGAAGGCCATACCTGTTGTCCTCAGGGGCTCCCATACCCTTATAGTATCGCCAACGGGCAGCGGCAAGACTGAGGCGGCCCTGTTCCCCCTCCTGTCGCTCATGTTAGGTTCCCATGAGCTGAACGACGGCAAGATTAAGGCCATTTACGTGACCCCGCTAAGGGCGTTGAACAGGGACCTGATGACAAGGATCTCAAGGCTTGTCGAGGGCGTTGGTATCTCGATAGCCTTGAGGCATGGCGACTCCACCTCGTCAATTAGGAGGAGGTTCCTCGAGAGCCCGCCTGACTTCATGATAACGACGCCTGAGACCCTCAACCTGTTGTTAACTGTGCAGGCAAAGGCTGACATGTGGGACTCTGTTAGCTACGTCATAGTTGACGAGGTCCAGGAGCTCATAGAGAGCGAGAGGGGCTCGGAGCTCTCAGTAGTCCTTGAGAGGCTTCAGGAGAGGTCGAGGAACAGGATACAGCGTATAGGCCTTTCAGCTACGCTCTCTGACAAGTCGAAGCGGGCCGCCGCCTCCCTCCTAGCCTACGGGCGTAAAGTTGAGGTGGTCGAGGACAAGGGGGAAAGGGCCTATGAAATAGAGATAGTAGCTGTGCCTGAGGACGAGGGCCTTCAGAAGGCGTCCGACGCTATAGCCTCCATAGCTTCACGCGAGAAGGGCTCAGTGCTGCTCTTCACGAACACCAGATCCGTGGCTGAGAGGCTCGGCGCCCTGCTGTCCAAACGCTTAGCCAACAAGGTCATGGTGCACCACGGCAGCCTCTCAAGGGAGGTGAGAGAGGAAGCCGAGAGGAAGTTCAGGGAAGGCGAGCTCAAGGTACTGGTCGCCACCTCGAGCATGGAGCTCGGCATAGACATAGGTCATATAGACAGGGTCGTACAGTTTATGTCACCTAGGGAGGTCATAGCGATGTCGCAGAGGGCTGGAAGGGCTGAACACCGCTACGGCGGCGTTAGCAGGGCGACCGTAGTAACTTTTAATAACGTGTTTGAGCTCTTGGAGTCAGCAGTCATAGCCGTAAGGACCAGGAGAGAGGACCTAGAGGACCTGGCCTATCACAGGAAGCCCCTCGACGCGGCGGCCCATCAGTTAGTAGCTATGGTTATTGAGGGCCTGGCCAGCGACGTAGGGAAAGCCCACGAGGTCCTTACCCGCTCTGCGCCCTTCTCAGATATGACGCTAAGCGAGCTCGAAAAGGTCGCCTCTCATCTCGACTCGGTGGGGGTGCTGAAGTACGAGCCTGAGACGGGGAAGCTGGCGAGGGGCAGGAGGTCACTAACTTATCTCTATAAGGTCTCAATGATACCCGATGAGGCCACGTTCAGGGTTTATGACGTAGCCAGCGGCTCCCAGGTGGGCGAGGTCGGCGAGAGGTTCGTAGAGGCCGCCCTCCTGGCCAGCCGCGAGCAGAAGCCCGTCTTCGTGCTAGCTGGCAGGGCTTGGAGAATCGTCAACGTGGATTATGAGGAACTTAGGATAGACGCCGAGCCCCTTGGCGAGGCTGAGGGGGTGGTCCCGTCCTGGGAGGGCGAGCTTATACCCGTCAGCTATAAGGTGGCCAGGGAGGTCTGTGGCCTTGTAAGCCTGGCCTTCATTGACCCTCAGAGGGCCCTTCACGCGCTCCTCCAGAGGGGTCTCGACAGGGAGCTGGCAGAAAGGATTACAAACGTGATCGCTGAGAGCGCTAAGAGGTGGGGCGCCCCGCTAACCCCCCTGGAGCCTATCGTAGAGGAGCTTAAGGGCGCCAGCATACTGTTCACATGTCTTGGCAGCAAAGGTAACCTCCTCCTGGCCCTAGTAATCTCTAAGCTCCTGGAGCCCAAGGTTAAGGCCTGGTTTGACTACATACCTTACGCCGTAGTTTTCTCAGCCCCTTATGGCGTCAGAGGTGACGACATAAGGGAGGCTTTGCTTAAGGCCAAGAACATGGACCTCCCTGAGCTGATGGCGCTAGCCTACGACGCCGTCAAGGAGACGCCCCTATACGTGGCCAGGTTCCTCCAGGTCGCTAAGAGGCTTGGCGTCCTTGACCCCGACGTCAGGGTCTCCCTCGAGCAGGGCAAGAGGATACTTGACGCCTACAGGGGCTCGGTGGTAGAGGAGGAGACGCTGAGGGAGCTCTCCTTTGACAAGCTGGACCCCGAGGCCCTAAGGGAGTTCCTCAGCAACCTCAAGGACGTCAGGGTTGTAAGGAGCGAGGGACTGAGCCCTCTCGCCCAGGATGTCATAAAGAACCCGTACCTGAGGAGAGAGGTCGCCGTCAACCTGAAGGAGGTGGCCATGGAGTACGTAATTGAGGGGCTTCGCAGGGCTGCCCTCAGGAAAGAGGTCGTGTTCGTCTGCGCGTCCTGCGGCAACACATGGCGGGCCGAGGCAACGAGCCTAAGCCACCCAGTCAGGTGCCCTAAGTGCGGGGCCGCCATGGTGGCCCCGCTGCCCTTCTCCCAGTGGGGCGAGTCGGTGGCCTCCCTCTACTCAAGGTGGAAGAGGGGGTCTGCGGGAAAGCTGAGCAAAGACGAGAAGCGGTTAGTAAATGAGGTTAGGGAGAGGGCGGAGCTCTACATAAATTACGCCATGCAGGGCCTTGGAAGGTATGTCGTGGAGGCCTTCATGAATCAGGGCGTCGGGCCAAGGTCGGCTAAGAAGGTAATGGAGAGCCTCATGAGGGGAGGGGAGAGGGCCTTCTATGAGGCCTTGCTCAAGGCGAAGGAGGAGTACCTGGTCTATAAGAAGTTCATAAATAAAAGGGAGGGAAAAGAGGACAGGGAGAAGGCCTAAACTTATATAGCTCCCTTCTGTGATGTGCTCTTGGTGCCGCGGTAGTATAGCCCGGCCCAGTATGCGGGCCTCTCGAGCCCGTGACCCGGGTTCAAATCCCGGCCGCGGCACTCTGCGCGGGCTTCCACTTCTCGTAATCCATGATGACCAGGTTAGCTAGTAAGGAAAAACTAAAGGTAAGTTAATGGTTTCAAGGAAAGCGCTTACTTGACCTTTTCCTTGGCCTTCTCAGCGGCCTCGGCGGTCTTCTTAGCGGCCTTCCCAGTCACGTCCAGGGTCTTCTCAGCGGCCTCTTTGCCTACCTCCTTGGCCTTCTCGGTCACGTCCTTTAAACCCTTCTTAATATCGACCATAGATACCGCCCTCCGCCCTCTTCAATTTGGGATTCTTCTAAGTAAGCTAAATTAAAGCGTTTCGCAAGAAGTTTAGGATTAGCTGAGGAAGTACATCTAGGTCTGTACATAAGTAGGGCATTAAGACCAAGCCTTTTTCACCTTAGGCAGCAAGTGTAAGAGGGCCTAAGCAACTTGGACATTGATGAAATACCAAAGCTCATCCTAAAGGACGCTGAGAAGTGCTTCTCGTGCGGCTTCTGCGAGAGCGTCTGCCCGACCATAGCGTTTGGACCCCACAGGGGCTATGGGCCCAGGGGCAGGGTGATAATCCTAAGGACGTGGCTGAGGGGCGAGGGCGAGATCACTGAGGAGGGGCTCGCGAGCATCTACAGCTGTCTCCTCTGCAACGCCTGCTCAACCGTGTGCCCCGCCAGGATAAGGGTGGGTGACCTGGTGAGGGACGCCAGGGCCCTTCTGTGGGCCCGGGGCCTGCCTGAGGGCGTAAGGGTGGTGAGCAGGTGAGGGAGGGCCTTGACGTAAAGGGCGTCGTAGAGTTCCTGTCAGCTATGACTGAGGAGACAGGCTACCCTGTGCCAGCGCCCTCAGGCTTCGCCTCAAGGTGGTCTGAGGGCCTTGACCTGCCCAGGGGCGGCTCGGAAAGGCTCCTCTTCACCGGGGCGCTCTACCAGCTCATGCCATACTTAAACGCTGTAGTCAGGCTGGTGGAGGGCCTCGGCGGCCTCCCTAGGGTGGCCCTGAAGTCCCTGACGCTTCTGGCCAGGCAGAGGCCCTGGGCCCTAGCAGGCCTCATAAGGCCCGACAGCGAGGAGGTCAGGGCCAGCGAGCTTATCCTTAGGTCCATCGCTGCCCTGCTGAGGAGGTCAGGGGTCGACTTCATGTACGTGCCTGAGGTCTCAGACCTCTACAGCGGGGCGCTCCTGCTGGACCTAGGAGCCGTTGACGCCTTTGAGGCGCACGCAAGGAGGGTCTCCAAGGCCATCAACTCTCTGAACGTCGGTGAAGTAATAACCGTTGACCCACATACCGCTCTTACGCTCACTATCATGAGGAGAAGGGGGCTCCTGAGGCCCTCCGTGAGGAGCTACCTTGAGCTCGTGAGCCCTGTCGCCGTGCTGAGGACAGGGGGCTTTACGGTCACGGTCCACGACTCCTGCATCTACGCGAGGGACCTTGACCTATGGGAGAGGTCAAGGAATCTGCTGGCCAGCGCCCTAGTCCAGGTCTCAGAGGCCAGGAGGTCAGGCAGGAGGACCTCGTGTTGCGGAGGCCCCGTCGAGGCCCTGTCGCCGTTCATGTCGAGAAGGGTGGCTGAGGAGAGGCTGAGGGAGCTTGCTAGGTACTCAAAGGTCGTAGTTACCATGTGCCCCATCTGCGCCTCCAACCTCTCCCGGGCCGCCGCGAGGCTCGATGGAGTAAGGGTTGTTGACCTGGCCCTGGTGCTCTCTGGCAACCTCTAGCGCTGCCGCCAACGTGAAGATGACGTAACCTAGGTAGTAGTCGCCGCTGGTAAGCCCTAAGGCCACAAGGGCTGAGAGCGACACTAGCGGGCTAGCTAGGGCCCATCCCCTGAGGAGACTTAATTTCCTGGCGCGCAAGGCCAGGAGAGGAAATCCAAGCGCTGCGGCCACCAGAAGCGCCCCTAGCTTTACCTCGGCTAAGCTACCGTAAGTAAACAGGTACCTAGCGGCCTCAGTTACGTAAGCCAAAAGGTAGCCACCTCTAAGGACGGCGAGGGTCATCGCTAGGCATATCATGGCAATAATCGCCGTCCGCCTTCTCCAGGCCTCAGGGGCTGAGAGGAGCCCCAGCAGGCCCACGAGGCTCAGCGACGCTGCTATGCCCCTGAGCGCCGACGCCGCTTCCTTAGGCCCCCTTGTAAGTGTGACGCTGGAGAGGAGGACCGCCAGCGCTAGCCCGCCCGCCAGGCTTGGTCCGGCGAAAACGATGACTCCTAGGGCCTCTGAGAAGAGCAACAGGTCAAGGCCTGAGACTCCATAGATCGCTATGACCAGCAGCGGCACGGCAAGGGCTAACGCGGCCCATAACTGGGAGGCTGAAGGGGATAGCTGAGGTAAAGACTTGATCATGGTATTAACAGGTTGGAAGGGCAGACTACCATAAGGCAATATTAAATGCGTCTCCATCGCGGAGAGCAGTCCAGAACTGGCAACCCCCAAATAAAGGTCGTAAGGCCTTGGACCTGCTCGAACTACCTGAAGGACTCTCTGCAAGAGGGGCAGAGTAACGACAACTCTTGGTGACCTCGCGTAGAGATTTGCTGATAGCGCTGAGGCCGCCAGGCCAGCTAAAACAGAGGCCCCTACGAGCGAGCTAAAGGCCTTACCTGGTCTGAATAGTAGAACCACCGCCGTGGAGAGCGCGAGTCCAAGCCCTGCAGCGGCCAGCATAATCGCTTCCTGCAGCCCACCCGTAGAGGCGAGGGCCGCAAGGAGCCCCGATATCGCGACGAGAGGCGACACGGCCAGGACCCTGAACTGAGCCTCGGAGACCACTAGGTCGTCATTGAGCTCATTTAAAATAAGGTCCATAATGCCGATGAACGGGAACCAAAGCCAGTAAGAGTAGAGAGGCCTGGGGTAAAGGAGGAACGCTATGGAGGGGAGTGCGTAGCTCAGGCCCCCGAGCTGTCTATACAGCCTGTACGTTAAGGCCGGGGTCATGAGGGCTACTGAAGCGGCTGCGGCCATCAGGTAAAGGCGCGGTACGGCCCTGTCCGTCAGGAAGTAGACGCTGGCGAGGCCTAGGCCCTCTATGTCGAGTCTCCAGGCTACAGGCGCTACTACATACCTCATGAAGGACTGCCCTGTAAGGAAGAAGAACGGCGCGTTCAGGACACCTATCACAGCTATCATTGACGCAATGCCAAGAGGGACTTTCCTGTAGCCCCTCCTGTAGGCAAGGGGGAAGTAGACGAGGGCGGCGGCCAGGGCGTACTGCCTATATGAGGTCGCCAGCCCCAGCAGGGCCCCTGCGACAACTGGGTTTTCAGCGAACGAGACCGCCAGCACGAGAGGCGCTAACCAGCCAGCCAATGGGTCAAAGACTGTTGGGTCCGTGATGAAGTAGAGAAGGCCTGAGGCTAGCAGGGGCAGCAACAGCCACCTCGAGCCTCCCTTGGCCCTGGTGAAAGCCACAACGAGGGCTGCCCCGAGGACTATGGAGTCCCATACATTGCCCGGGAGCCTCAGCAGAACAGCTGGCAGGTAGTAAATGAATGAGAAGGCTGGGTAGTCCAGGACGCTGACGAACCCCACGGCGTGAGATATGCTATAAGGGGGGCCTGCCGAGTAAATGAAGGTCAGCTTAGTCGCCGGAGCGCCGTACATAAGGAAAGAGGAGTAGTTGACGGAGTATGGATCAAGGCCCCTTAGGAGCAGCCTGGCCGCCTCCAGCTGAATCACGTAGGAGTCCTCAACGCCACCCATGACCTGAACCTTTACGGAGCCCATGGTCTGTGAGGCCGCGAGGCCTACTACGAGGGTTAGGACCGCTAGCGCTGCCGCCACGGGCTTGGGCCACCTTGGGCTGCGGGCGAGGGTCCTGGAGCTCAGAAGGAGCGATAGGCCTGCGAGGAGGACTACCAGGCTTACAACGACGGACAGCCTAGTTGGAACGTAGTAAAATACTGGCTCCCTGCCGTAGGTACCTATGATTACATATGTGCCGTCAAAGCCGTAGAGGAAGACCGCTAAGGCCATTAAGTTAAGGCCAATGATAGCTATTAGTACTTCATCGTGATAGTGCGCCCTATCCGACAAGGCGCTCAGCACTATTCTGACCGCCGGGGGACATTAATTCCTTAACCTCGCTTGTTACGCGTTGGACCTATTAACTTCCCTGAGCCATATGAAGCTGACGGCAAGCTTGCCTAGGGCCAGGAGGAAACAGGAGCAACCAGACGTCCAAGCGACAGCGAGAAGGCGCAGGAGCTCGGCTGTGAGAAGGGCTACCACTGAAGATGACGTAAAGGCGCTCACCTCCTCCCTTTCAGAGAAGCTTGTGCCAGCCTTAGGCCTTGACCTGGTGGGTCTTAAGCCTGATGACGTGAAGGACATCATTTACTCAGTAGTGAGCTCGTTAGCGGAGTCCAGGTCCTCCAAGCTGACGGAGGAGGCCGCTATGAAGAGGATAATGGCCGCAAAGGACGGCCTTCTCAAGGCTGTCGCGGCTATGCTCCTCTCCAGGGAGAGGCCTCTGACAAGAGAGCAGCTTGAGTTCATAGTGGCGTACGCCCCTGAGGCCGCTGGTAGGGCCGCCCCTTACCTCTATCAGCAGGCCAAGAGGCTTAGAGCCGATGACATAATAGCGTCCCTGAAGTCCCTGTGGTCCCAGTACGGCAGGCCTACACCGGTTGAGTGCCCCCGATGCGGCTTCAGGGCCGTGGCCCCTGACCTGACGTGTATCGTCTGCGGGGCCCAGCTGAGCGAGGGGGAGATCAAGAGACATATGGGGTTCCCAAGGCTTCTGCTTGAGACCGCTAAGAGGCTTCACCCAAGGCTCGTGGAGGAGATGATAGCCGCTGGCTACGTCGTGTTGAACCACGAAGTGCACCCGCCAAGCTTGGCCCCCAAGTCAGGCTACGCACTCACGTTACACCTAAACAGGGATGAGAAGGAGGCCCTCAGGTCCCTGGTGAGCGGAGGCCCTAGGCCTGACCAGGATGCTGGCCTACCAGGCTCACGCTGATCCTGTCAAGGCCTAAGGAAGCACAGTGGTCACAGATAGGCCCAGCCGAGGGGGCCCCACATGACATGCATAGTTGTGGGGCCTTAAACTCAGCTGCCAGCTTCGTCGAGAGCTCAAGGGCCCCATAGTCCATCTCAGGCCCCCCAGCTACTGACATGAAGACAGGCTTTGACCTGATAAGAACTCTACACGCTGGCTCAAGCCTCAGGCCCTCTAGGAACTCGGTTGCCGCCAGGACCTCCCTCTCTACTCTTGAGAAAACCTCTATGTGTTTAACTCCTAGTACTGAAAGCGTCGGCTGCGAGTCAAAGACCTCGTCAGGTCTACCCCTTAACAGAGCCTCAAGGAGCAGGACCGTTAGGTCAGTCCTCGCGAGGGGAGCAACGACGACGTCAGCCCCTATTAACCTCGCCGCCCTCGTCGACCAGGCCCTATCATACCTGACGCAGGAAATAATGTCTGCCTCCCTAGGAGGCCACGGCTTAACGTCAACAGTTACTCCCTCAAGGCCCTCGGGCAACTTAAATAATGAGCTGAGGCCCTCATAAAATGAGGGGATTGCCACGAGGACCCTGGACTTAAACCTCTTCTCGATGCTGGCCGTGAGGACCGCAGCGAGCAGCGAGGCTGACGGCGCAAATGAAGACACAGGTACAAGGAGCGTTGCCCTCAGGCTCAGTCCGGCTGACGCAAGGGACCTAGAGGCCTGCCTCATAACCTCGTCCCTCAGACAGTGGACGCATAGGGCCTCGCCGCTGCTGGTCCTGAGGTAAAGGGCCCTTCTCCTCTTACACCTGTTGCAAATGACCTGGCTAGGCGTCTGTTCAGAGTCGGCAGACATCATTGGGTTCCGCCCATCCCTGTAGGTATAAAGCCTTCGTAGGACTTCATATTAGTGGGGTAATACTGATAGCGTTGCCTGGCGAGCAGAGTAATGCGCATACTAAGATCTAAGAAGCCGAGAGCCTCCGCGTCAGCGCTCTTGTCTAGAGGAACTTCCGGTCCCTCCCACAAGGCAGAGGGACAGAAGGCTGTGCCCCTCCCTACAGAACCCTTGCCTGAGGGAGGCTGACCAATATGTCAACAGAGGTCGAGCAGCTGGAGCTTATGAGCAGGTCGCTGCTGGAGCCCTCCGCCGAGGAGAGGGCTAAGGAGCTCCTTCTCCAGGACATCTACGCCCAGGTGAGGGAGGCCTATAGGGAGAGGGCGCCCAACGGCGGGGCCCTTGCCCCCCTGCCCTCCTGCGTGCAACGGGGCCTATGCCCTGACGACCTGAAGTTCACATACAACGCCCTCAGGGTCCTCATGAGCAGGTACATAGTGAAGGACCTGAAGGGCAGATACATGGAGACCCCGTCCATGGTAATGATGAGGGTGGCCCTGGGCTTCAGGGGCAGGGTAGACTCCGAGGCCCTTTACAGGGCCCTTATAGATGGCCGCTTCGTGTTCAACAGCCCAACGCTCTTCAACATGTTCGTTGATGAGGCTAAGGGGGCCCTCAGCGCGTGCTACGTGACCCCCGTTCATGACGATATGAGGGGTATAATGGACGGGCTTACCGTGCAGGTCATGACCTTTAAGTATGGAGGTGGGGAGGGCTTCAGCTTCAGCGAGCTGAGGCCTAGGGGTGACGTAGTAGCTGGCACCAGCGGCGTGGCCAGCGGCCCCCTGAGCTTCATGAGGCTTTACGACATAGCCACAGACGTAGTCAAGCAGGGGGGCAAGAGGAGAGGCGCCAACATGGGGATACTTCATGACTGGCACCCTGACCTCTACAATCCTGACTACGACCCCTGGAAGGCACTGTCGTCGGTTCTGCCGCCCCAGGTCAACACTCTCTTAGGCCAGTTCAAGGCGACCCTTGAGCAGCTGGCCAAGGACGGCTACTACAAGGTTGACGAGGCGACCCTTGAGGCGCTGAGGAGGCTAACTCAGGGCAGCCAGGCGCCTGAGGAGGCTGGGTTCATACAGGCCAAGAGAGCCCCAATGCAGGACTCCTTCCTGACGAACTTCAACATAAGCGTGGGCGCTCATGACGCCTTCCTAGAGGCCGTCGTGAACGACGAGGAGTGGTGGATGGTTAACCCCAGGCTCAGCGATATGGGTGATGGGATCTACAGGCTGCACTACGCCCTGTCAAGGGCTACTGGCGGGGGAAGGACCATTAGGCTCCTAAAGGAGGGCAAGGTCAGCACGCCTTACCTGAACGTCCTAGAGGACCTCGTTAGGAAGGCAAAGGAGAGAGCCCCATCCGACTTAGACGTCAGTAGGAGGAACCCCTACCTCTGGCACTACCCTGCCAGGAAGCTGTGGGAGGAGATAGTCAGGGGCGCCTGGGAGGGTGGGGATCCCGGCCTGTTCTTCATTGACAACCATAACAAGTGGATACCGACGCCGTGGCTTGGCGCCGTGAGCGCCACGAACCCATGCGGAGAGGAACCCCTTTACCCATATGAGAGCTGCAACCTAGGATCCCTTTCCGTGGACAAATATATCCACGATGGGAAGTTCGACGTTGAGGCCTTCGCTAAGGACGTGGACCTAGCGGTTGATGGTCTTGACGCCGTCATAGATTACAACAGGCAGCCGGACCAGAGGCAGGACCTTGTAAACAAGTTCACGAGGAAGGTGGGGCTTGGCATAATGGGCCTCGCCAACGCTCTGGCCAGGCTGGGCCTCCCATACGACAGCGAGGAGGCCGTGGCCTTCACGATGGCCGTCATGGCCCTCCTCGAGGCCGAGGCCTGGAAGAGGAGCTGGGAGCTTGGGGCTAAGCTTGGGCACGCCCCTGCCTTTGAGTGCTCAGAGTTTGACTGGAACACCCTCACCTGTAAGAGGAAGGCGAGGCCTGAGGAGACCGTGGAGCTGCTGACCCCAGCCCTGCTCAAGGCCTCTGAAGTCATGAGGCTTGATAACGAGTGGGTAACGGTAAAGTACCATCACGTCAAGCTCAACAACTACGTTAGGAGCCAGCTGGAGGGCGAGACCGCCAGGAGGATAGCTGATGACGGCTCCGTGAGTCTACTGAGGAGAGAGGCCCTTGAGCGCGTGCTGGCTGAGGTCTTTGGCGTAAGCGAGGAGACACTGGCCGAGGCCAGGGACATGGACCCCGCGAAGCTAGCCAGCAGCCCCAGGCACCTGCTCGCAATGGCCATCTATGACCCGGCAGGCCTCTGGGAGAGGCTCAAGGGCTACGGCAGGTCCATCGGGGCCAGGGCGCCCAGGCACACGGCCGTCAACACCACCGCTCCCACTGGGTCTATATCAATAATAGCGGGGACCTCCAGCGGGATAGAGCCCTACTTCGCCCTAGTCTACCTCAGGAGGGTGACCCTTGGCGAGCTCTGGGAGGTCATCAGGGAGTTCAGGGAGAGCCTTCTCAGCCTGGCCAGGCGCACCGGCGCACCTGACAACATCCTGAGGCTTGTGGCAGAGACCATATCTAGGCACAAGGGAAGCCTGAGATGGGCCCTTGATGACCTTGAGAAGGCCGTGAGGGAGGCCTCAATAACGGTAGAGGGGGGCAGGATAGTGAAGCCCTCCTGGGACGTTGAAGGCTTCATAGCTGGGCTGAGGGAGCTCGCTAGGCTCTTCGCCACGAGCATGGACTTTGACGTATGGTACCACATAGCTCATCAGGCCGCGGCCCAGCTCTACACAGACCAGGCGATCAGCAAGACTGTGAACCTACCCAACTGGGCCTCCGTTAACTCGGTCGCCACGTCATACATAGCGGCCTGGCTGACGGGCCTGAAGGGCGTCACCGTGTACAGGGACGAGAGCAAGAGCGTACAGGTCATCTACTTCGGTGGCCAGAAGGCTGAGCTCGCTGACGTCCCCATCAGGTTGGTGAAGAGGCCAGCCATGAGAATGGCCATAGTGAAGAAAGAGATAAAGGCCGAAGAAGCCGTCAGCGACCAGAAGCTCGGTGAGCTCTTTAACGTCAAGGGTGAGGGGAGCGGCGGGGTCGTTAAGGTCGAGACCGATGAGAACAGCACATGTAAGACTTGTAATATCTAGACCCTACCTCTAAGCTTCCTGCCCTTTAACTAATAAACGTGGCTGCGGCAATGTTCCTGGGGCTACGCCCTTGAGGAGGACCTCGGCTATAACCTGGGCTGCCGTTATCATAGCTGCCGTTGTAGTGGTTGCCGCGCTGCACATAGCTTTGGGACTCGACGTTGTCGTCGTTGATGGAAACAGCATGTTGCCGACCCTTCAGACAGGCGATCTCGTTCTAATAGCTAAGGAGAACCCCACAACTATATCGGTAGGGGATGTAATAGTCTATAAGTACACGGGGCCCTTCTATGGCGTCTACCTCTCTAATGTCTACATAATACACAGGGTTGTTTACATCTACTATAACAATGGAATCCTGTGCTTCGTGACCAAGGGTGACAACAACCCTCTCCCTGACCCAGGGTTCCCCCAGTACTGCGGCTACGTGAACGTCAACGGCACTAACGTCTCAGGGGTTCCGTATTGGAAGGTCATAGGGGTGGTCCTGGGAGGACGAACCCCCATAGCTATACCTTTCATTGGGTCCCTCTCGATAGCCCTGAGGCCTCCCTCTGGCCCTACTTAAGCTTCCTCAACAGGTACTGGGCCGCCTCGCGGGCCCAGACGCCCGTGGACCTCCTATTGGCGACAGCCCTTAGCGCCTCAGACCTGGAAAGGCCCAGCCTCTCAGCTATCATATCTAGCTTTTCGTTAAGCTCCTTAAGGGCGAGCTCGTGAAGCTCGCAGAGCTCGCCTGAAGCCGGCCTTCCGCATATCGGACACGTCCTTGCTGGCCTGACGGCTCCTGCCAGCTCTGCCAGCCTCCTCCCTATAACTTCTATTTGCTGGCCGTACTTCCTAACTAGGTCGCTGACGTACTGCTTGGCCTCGGAAACAACAGCGTCCCTCGAGAGCTTGCCGTGGACTATGAGCTCGAGCTTCCTCTCGAAATCCCTAGTTAGCTCGACGGAGACCAGTTCGGGCGCAGCGGCAGCCAGAGTCTTATAGACGGCGTATCCGAGCTCCGTGACCTCTGCGCGCTTGCCCTTAGTCTCGAGGAAGCCCCTCCTTAACAAAGTCTCTATGATCCTGGCCCTAGTGCCCTTGGTCCCAAGGTCGTTGGACTCCATCCACTCTAGCAGCGCCAGCCTTGAGAGCCTCACGCCTGAAGCAGGCCAGACCACCCTTACGCTAGCAGAGACCAGGTCAGCCCTCTGTCCTATCCTGAGCTGGGGGAGCTGGGCCTCCTCAAGGCTCACATAGGGGTAGTAATGAGTCCAGCCCCTCCTAATTACCCTCTGTCCTGAGGCCCTCCAGGGCCTGCCCGCGGAGTCCCTGAGCGTGGCCTCCGCCCTTGCTATCACAAGCGGCCTTGCGAAGACAGCCATGAACCTCCTGACTATGAGCTCGTATATGGCCCTGTGATACTTGTCCAGAGGCTCCCTTGGGGTCTCGCCTGTGGGATATATAGCTGGGTGGGCTGGGTCCCTCTTAGGCCCCTCAACCGGCCTGAGGACGCCTCCTGTCTCCCTCAGCAGGTCTGAGACCAGCGCAGAGAACTCCCGTTGCCTGGCTAAGGCTGTCAGGACGCCCTTATAGTCGAGGTCAGGAGGGAGCCTCTGGCTCTCGGTCCTGGGGTAGCTTATGAGGGCTGAGAGGTAAAGGTCCTCAGCTATTTCCTGCGTCCTATAGGGAGATAGGCCGTGGATCCTCGCTGCCTCCTCCTGAAGGTCTGTGAGGTTGAACGGAGGAGGAGGCCTTATGGACTCCTCCTCTGATTTATAGCTAGCAGTCACCATGTAGCCCCTTTCCTTGACCTCTCTAACTATGGCCTGCGCTTCAGCCCTCGTCTTGGGCTCCCAACCGTCTGGCCTAGCCCTGAACTTGACGCCGTCAACCTCTAGCTCCGCGCTGAGGCTCAGGGATGGCACAGGGACATAGGAGTTCCTGCCCATCCACCTCCTCACGGCCTCAGCTAGCGTCGGCGTCTGGACGCGGCCAGCGCTAAGCGACAGCCTCTTCCCAACGGTCATCCTATAGGCCCTCATCAGGAGCCTTGAGAAGTTTATACCCCACAGCCAGTCAAGCTCTGCCCGAGCGACGCCAGCCATGGCGTTATTCACGTCAAGCGGGCCCAGGTTCATGAAGGCCTTCCTGAGCTCACCAGCGGTCAATGATGAGAACTTGGCCCTCCTGGCCCTTTTAAGGTCCCCGAAGGCCTCTATTATCTTGTAACAGATCGTGCTGCCCTCCAGGTCATAGTCGCAGGCGCTGATGTAGGCTAGGGCGCCGGGCAACGTCTTCGCCAAAACTTCATAGTAAGGTCGAAGGCGCTTAGACCTTCGCTCGAATGACCAGAGGGGCTCCCATTTAAGCTCAGTTACAGGCAGCCCCTCAACGGCCGTGGTGGGGCCAAACATGTGGCCCGCGCTGCTGACTATCACTAGAAGCTGGCCGTTGAACCTCACGTAGTAAACGGGGATCCCCCCTATCCTGCAGAGGGTTGCCTGGCCGAGGGCCTGCGCTATCCTGGAAGCTGCCTTCGGCTTCTCCGCTATCACTGCCACATAAGGCCTCTGGAGCTTACAGGGCGCCGAACGCATCAGGGCTCCAGACTAGAAGGCGCCCCTGGAGACAGAAAGGGTTAAAGCCCTTCCATGTCAAGTAAACGTCTTTTCACGCTCACGTTAAGAGCTCCGACTCTACGATCTAGCGGAGCTTATAACCTGCTGGCCTAAGAACCCAAACGACGATGACGAAGGTTTAACATGGGGTCTCGGAGCTCATTCCCAGGATAGAAACGCCCATGTTCAACTCAGAAGCGCTGCCATTCGTTGCGGACAGCAAACCTAAGTGGAGGACTCTTTATGACAGAGTGGGGAGAGGATCCCCTTTATCTTGTTCAGGAGATCCTCCGATATTGTTAGCTCTTTCCTGCCTGAAAGTATCAAGTTTATGAAGCCTTCGTCGTCAGGGCACATATTGACAAGTTCCACAGCCAGGTCCTCATCAAGGCCGGCGTTCACTAACTCCTCTATGGCCTTCCTTGACGCAGTGGGGTCCCCTTGGCCAAAGAGCCTAAGAAACTCCCATGCCCTCTCCTGAACAGGGTTAACGCTGGCCCCGCTCTCTGAGATCCTGCGCTGAAGGATCTCGCGCGCCTCGGCATAAGTCAGGTACTTTCGCGACTCGATCCTCCTGTTCATATAAGACCCCTTCTAAGACTTAAGGGGTCTGAGGTGGGCGGCGTAGGTTATTATCGTCTTCTCCTTATCGCCTAACATGACCTTTACTAAGTAGGCCCTGCCCCTTCTGCCCACCACGACGCCCGTAAGGCCGTGGTATCTCCTGTGGGGCATCCCGTCATGGAAGGAGGGGTCTATGATTATGGCTACCCTGTCGCCCTCCTTGTAGGGGTAAAACATCACGCTGGCCCTCGGCACGGCTCCCCGCTCCCTTAAGTCCTTGCTGAGCAGCCTCCTTGTTCTATGCCTATAGCCTTTGGGCGCCTTTACCATGTTACACCTCACCTTGACCTTCCAGACTCAATTAAAAGCGTTTAGCAGAGGCCCTTAGGACGACAGGAGCTTCAGGGGTATTATCTGGACCTGCCCAGCGGGCGTGTGCCTAACTATGGAAAGGGGTAGGAGGCCATGGTCAAGCTCGTACCTGGCTATCTCGATGGGGTCCTTTCTAATCCCTGACCCCTCAACGTCAATGAGGGGGAAGGCTCCATAGTCTAGCTGAAGGGCCCTTAAACCTATGATCTTAGCCCTCTCGTACTTCGTAAGGAACGGTGGGCCTATCCTTATTTCATCCTTAGCCGTAGGGTAAAGCTTTGGCTCCCCTTCTGACATAACCTCACGCCAATGAAGGCACGTTATGTCTCAAAAGTATTTAAGTTTAAACTGCGCGAACCCAGTAGTGCTGGGGTCCATAGTGAGCTCTGAGGAGACTGCTGAGACAGGAAGCGAAGAGGTAGAGGAGGTAGCCGCGGAAGAGAGAGGGAAAGAGGAGGGCGAAGTATCTGAGGAGCTCGCACCGCTAGAGTATAAGCTTGGGGCCCCTGAGCTCATAGAGGTCATGCTTGACGCCTTCGACATACTGGAGAGGGCCAGCGAGGGGCAGATATCGCTAAGCGAGGCTAAGGCGTTGTTCTTTGAAAAAGTCGATGAGGCGCTCAAGAAGGCAGGAGAAGCCGTCAAGAAGACTTCGAGGCGTAGGCCCGCAAAGAAGGCCTCGCAGAAAAAGAAGGCGAGCGGCAGGAGAAAAAGGGGCTCGAAGACCTCAGGGAAGGAAGGCGCTGAGGAGAGGTCAACTAGCTAGGAGCTCTAAGAAGCTGCGCCTCCTGATATTAACCTCGTAGCCTAGGTCCTTTAAGGCCTCAGCTATCACTTCCTCGCTTACCCTTCTGTCAAACGTGACGAGGACCTCCTTGACGTCCCCTCTCTTGATAAGCTTAAGGCTGTCAACGACCACGGCGCCCCTTATCATATCACTTATGTCCTTGTCTGGGACTAAGTAGTCCTTGAACTTCTTCTCCTGGAACTCGTAGAACTCGTCGAAGTTCCTGACGATCCTCAGGGCCTCCATGACGTCCTTTGACCCAACGTTGAGCCTCTTGCTAACTTCCATTATCAGCTTCTCCGCCACCTCTAAGGGGGCTGTGACGCTCTTGTACTTCCCCATGTCAACCTCCAAGGTGACCAAGGGCATAGCTGCACCCCAGCTCTGAGGCCCCCTTAAGCTTAAAGGTTCAACAGTTAACCTTAGCGCGGCCGATGATGTAGGTTAAAAGCTGTGAGAGGGTGAGCGGGGCCAGGCAGCTGAGGTCGGTTCGCTTGAGGAAGGGCGGCTCTGCTGTCATTAAGTTCAGCGGGTCCCTGATCTACCCTCCATCAGCCTCCTACTTCTCTGACCTAAGGGAAGCTGTAAAGGTCCTGCTTGATGAAGGCTGGAGAATAGCTATCGTAGTGGGCGGGGGCGAGGTGGCCAGAGAGTACATAAGGACCCTGAGGGCCTTGGGGGTCCCTGAGTCATTGCTTGACGAAATAGGCATTGAGTCAGCAAACCTCAACGCGTTGTCCATAGCCCTGGCGCTTTACCCGCTCTCGCCCCCTACCGTGCCCAGGGACCTGAGGGAGGCCGTCAGGATCTCGCAGGAGGGCCTTGTGCCCGTCCTTGGCGGCCTTCAGCCGGGCCAGAGCACTAACGCTGTGGCAGCGGTCCTAGCTGAGGCCATTAAGGCTGACCTCTTGGTGAACCTCTTGAACGGCGTTAACGGAGTTTACACCGGCAGGCCAGGCGAGCCCGGCTCCAGGAAGATTGACAGCCTTACGTACTCTCAGCTGGAGGAAATAATCTCGGGCAAGGAGCAGGTGGCAGGAGGCTATGAGCTGTTTGACCGCGTGGCCTTAGAGATCATCAAGAGGAGCCGTCTAACTCTCGTGTTCGCTGACGGAAGGAACCCAGCAGTCCTGGTGAAAGTAATAAGGGGCGAGGGCGTGGGGTCCTGGGTGAGGCCTTAGGACGCGCCTGAGGACTTCCTGTACTTCGGATGGTACTTCTTTATGAACTCCTCCCTTATGTTCGTCAGCTCCTCCTCAGGGAGCTCTGATAGCACCTCCCAGGCCAGGTCGAGAGTCTGCTCTATCGCCCTGTTCTCCCTGATGCCCTGGCTTAGGAACCTCCTCTCGAAGACGTCCGCGAACCTCAGGTACTTCCTCTCGGTCTCGCTGAGGCTCTCCTCGCCTACGACCGCGGCCAGGCTCCTAAGCTCAACGCCTCTGCTGTAAGCTGCGTAAAGCTGGTCGCTCACCTGGGAGTGGTCCTCCCTCGTCTTGCCTGGCCCTATGCCCTCCTTCATGAGCCTTGACAGGCTCATGAGGACGTTGATGGGCGGGTATATGCCCCTGTTGTAGAGGTCCCTGCTGAGAACTATCTGCCCCTCGGTTATGTAGCCCGTCAGGTCAGGTATTGGGTGAGTTATATCGTCATTTGGCATTGTGAGTATTGGCATCTGCGTTATGCTTCCCTTTCTCCCGTGGACCCTCCCAGCCCTCTCATAGACGCTTGCGAGGTCGCTGTACATGTAGCCTGGGTAGCCCTGCCTCCCAGGCACCTCCTCCCTCGCCGCGCTGATCTCCCTCAGGGCCTCCGCGTAGTTGGTCATGTCCGTGAGTATAGCCAGGACGTGCATGTCTCTCTCATAGGCCAGGTACTCAGCGAGCGTCAGCGCAGACCTTGGGGCGACGAGCCTCAGCATAGCGGGCTCGTTGGCAAGGTTCACGAACATAGCCACCCTCTTCATGGCGCCCGTCTCCTCGAAGAACCTCCTGAAGAACACGAAGTCATCATACTTTATCCCTATTGCCGCGAAGACCACAGCGAACTCCTCCTCTTCGCCTCTGACCGTCGCCTGCCTCGCTATCTGGGCGGCAAGCTCGTTGTGAGGAAGCCCGCTGCCGCTGAATATCGGCAGCTTCTGCCCCCTGACCAACGTGTTCATACCGTCTATAGCGCTTACGCCTGTTTGTATGAAGTCCTCAGGGTAGGCCCTGACGGCCGGGTTTATGGGAGCCCCATTTATGTCGTACTTCTCCTCAGCCACTATGTCGGGGCCTCCGTCTATGGGCTTCCCCAGGGCGTCGAATATCCTCCCCAACATGTCCTCTGAGACAGGCATCTCGAGCGTCCTGCCCAGGAACCTCACCTTAGCTCCGACTGTTGAAATGCCCGCGGTCCCCTCGAACACCTGAACTACCGCCGCGTTCCTCGTAACCTCTAGAACCCTTCCCCTTCTCCTCTCGCCGCTGTTCAGCTCAACCTCGACTACCTCGTCGTATGCTACCCTGCTGACGCCCTCAACTATGATGAGTGGCCCCCTGATCTCTGAGACCCTCGTGTACTCCTTAACGCCTATTACGCTCATGTTAACCACCTCCGAGCTTACTTATTATGTTAACAACGCTCTGCGTAAGCTTCTCTATTTCCTCGACCTTGTCATTAGGTATGTTGAACCTTGCCTTAACCATGTCGGTGTAGAGCCTACCTATGGCCTCCCTCAGCTGGGCGACAGTCACGTTCCTCTTTATGGCCTCGCTTGCCGCCCTATAGAACTCTACGAACATCCTCATGAGCGCTACCTGCTTCTGAGGCGTTGTGAACGTGTCGATTGGATCGAAGGCGTTCTGCTTCAGTAGGCCGTCCTTTATGAGCCTCGCGGTCTCGAGAACCAGCTTGTCCTGCTCGCTCAGGCCCTCTGTGCCCACGAGCCTCACGATCTCTCTCAGAGCGTTCTCCCTGATCAATACGTCCATTATAACCTTCCTGTACTCGGCCCACCTCTCGTCAACTTTCTTCCTCCACCAGCCCTCAACTGTTTCAGCGTAGGCGCTGTAGCTCAATATCCAGTTTATGGCTGGATAATGCCTGCTGTAGGCAAGCGCCGTGTCGAGGGCCCAGAAGACCTTGGTGAACCTCCTCGTGTGGGTTGTGACCGGCTCCGTGAAGTCGCCCCCTGGCGGGCTTACGGCCCCCACCACGGTCACGCTACCAAGCCTCTCAGGGCTGCCCATGGTCCTGACGCGTCCAGCCCTCTCGTAGAACTCTGCAAGCCTTGAGGCCAGGTAGCTTGGGTAGCCCTCCTCGGCGGGCATCTCCTCAAGTCTGCCAGCTATCTCCCTCAGCGCCTCAGCCCACCTGCTCGTCGAGTCGGCCACCAGAAGGACGTCATACCCCATGTCACGGTAGTACTCAGCCATCGTTATCCCAACGTAGATGCTTGCCTCCCTCGCGGCGACAGGCATGTTGCTTGTGTTGGCGATCAGTATGGTTCTCTCCATTAGGGGCCTGCCCGTCCATGGGTCCTTGTAGGTTGGGAACCTCTCCAGGACCTCCGTCATCTCGTTCCCCCTTTCGCCGCACCCTATGTAAATTATCACGTTGGCCGATGACCACTGAGCTAAACTATGTAGAGTAACGGTCTTGCCTGTTCCAAAGCCCCCAGGTATCATGCCCGTGCCGCCCTTAGCCATCGGGAAGAGGAGGTCAATGATCCTCATGCCAGTTATGAGGGGCTCCGTCGGGTCGAGCTTCGCTGAGTACGGCCTTGGTATCCTGACGGGCCAGCGGTGCGATAGGTACACCTGCTTGACCTCGCCCTCACCTGTCTCAACCTCCGCTATGGGGTCGACTACAGTGTAGTCCCCTTCGGAGGCTACCCACTTGAGGACGCCGAAGACGTTCGGCGGAACCATGACCTTATTCAGGACCAGCGGCGTCTCCTGGACAGCCCCTATTATATCGCCTCCTGAGACCTTGTCGCCAGCCTTAAGTCCTTCCCTTGGCACGAAGTGCCACTTCTTATCCCTGGGTATTGGAGGCACGTTAACGCCTCTCTCAACGAATATGCTGCGGGCTGGGTTCACCTTAGCTATCTGTTGTGCTATCAGGGGCAGCGGCCTCTGAATGCCGTCGAAGATGCTGCCTATGACCCCTGGGCCGAGCTCAACGCTCAGCGGCGCGCCGGTGCCCTCCACGGGCTCCCCTGGCCTCAGGCCGCTGGTCGACTCGTAGACCTGCACGTAGGCCGTGTCGCCCCTTATCCTGGTAACCTCACCTACGAGGCCCTGTTCACCCACCCTGACCATCTCGTACATCTGGACCCCGGTCATGCCCTCAGCTACAACGAGCGGACCTGATATCCTGACTATCCTCCCCCTGACGGGCACTTCACCTCACCTCGAAGAGCTCCCTAGAAGCGAGACCACGGAGGTACGTGTAGTTCTCCTTTACGAGCTGGTCCAACGTGTAGTCGAGCCTCACGCTTCCGTCCTTCGAAATGGCCACGACGCCTCCCACTACCTGGACCGGCTCCTCGGAAAGCTCCAGGCCACTATAACCTTTTATGAGATCCCTTAACAAGTTGAGGTCCTCTGCTGAGCCACGTATAATGAAACCGCCGTAGGACTCCGCCTCGTCCTGTAGGCTGTCAAGGATCCTCCTTAGGAACTTCGTGTACCACTCCCCTCTGTTCAGCTTAAGCCTTCTCAGGGCCTCGCTCATCACCTTGTCAGTGGCCTCTGCCTTTATGGACTCCTCCTTGAGCTTAACCTTCAGGTCAGCCTCTGCCGCCTTGCTCCTTAGAAGCTCGCGGAGCTCCTCTGCCTTTATCTCTATGGCCTTGACTGCCTTCTCAGACGAGGCCTTATGCGAGGAGTCCGTGAGCTTAAGGGCCGCTGACAGCGCTTCGTCAAGCTGGGACTCCAGCTGCGAGAGTGCCTTCTTAGTCACGCTATCAGCGACCTTCTGAGCCTCGCCGCTTATGCTCATATCCTTCACCCTAGGCCTAGCGCTTCAGCCAAAAGCCTCTCTATATTTATGGGCTCTGCCTTGGACCACTTTGTGGGCAGGACGAAGACAACAGAGCCTGTACCCGCGACTATCCTCCTCAACCTCTCCTCATCAGAGACGACGTGCTTAAGGACAATGATTAGCCCATAGCCCTCCTCTACACCCCTTTTAACGGCCTCCTCAGCCTCTGACTGGTTTGAAGCCTTCAGCACCGACATCCCTGCCATCCTGAAGAGCGGCAGGCTCTGTTCGTCCCCAACTACTAGGACTTTTACCTCTTTAGCTGACATGTCTACCCAGGTTAGGCCTAGAAGGGGTTATTTTAAGCGTTAACAGGTCACGATGAGAGGAAAAGGCCTATCTGCTTAGGTTCCTTGCAGACCTTATTAACCTATGCTACTGGCCCCACCAGGGCGCCAGCTTGATAATAAGCAACAGGCTTGAAGAGGTGCTGATAGTCGTACCGAACGAGAACTATGATAAGGCGCTGGCGTCCCTTGCCAACGCCAGCATAATCAATATCGATGAGCCGCCAGAGCCGCTTAAGAACTACACTAACAGATCCTACAGGAGGATAGCCCTAGAGGCCACCGAGAGGAAGTCCAGACTCGAGGGCGTATTCAAGGCGTTAGGCCTTGAGCCTAGACCTAGCGAACAGGTCACAATAACCGTTAAGGACTGGGAGCAGGCATATCGTGATGTTGTCGCTGCGAACTCCAAGCTTGAAGAGGACATGGAGAGGCTAACTTCAAGGATAACTGAACTGAACGCCCGCGCTGCGGAGCTCCAGGCGCTCGTCAGCCTCCTTGAGCCTGTGAAGGAGGTCTCAGCGGACATCAGGACAGCCTGGGAGGGCACACATGTTAGGGCAGCTGTCGGGGTTATGAGCCCAGATTTAGCGCCCTCAGCCGTAGGAGTCGCTAACAAATACAAGCTCCTTTACATAACGCAGCCCGTCAATGAGCTCATGGTATTCGTCATAGCTGGCGAGAGCAACTCCGTCGCGACAGCCGCAGCAGAGCTCTCAAGGCTGGGCTGGAGACGAATAGCTATTCCGCCTGAGATGCCGGGCTCGCCTAAGGAAGCCTACAATGTCTCGCTTCAGACGTTAACGAAGGTGATGGAGGAGATCTCAGCCTTAAGGTCGGAGGCCCTTAAGCGCGCTGGGGATCTCAACAGGTACTACGCGCAGGTCTCAGGTCTTGCCAACATCCTAAGAGCTCTGTCGCTCTCGTCGAGAACTGATAGCGTGTCGTTCATATACGGCTTTGTTGACCTTAAGGACTCAAAGAAGCTCAGGCGGATCCTGGACGCTTGCTGCGATGGCGCTTACGTAGTTAAGAGCCTCGGAGTGAGACGGGGCGAGAAGTACGTCCCGACAAAGGTTGACCTGCCGGGTTACTTCAAGTGGTTCCACAGTATAGTGGAGATGTACGGGACGCCCTCAGGTGATGAGATCGTTCCGACTCTCTTCATGGCCATAACGATGCCAATAATATTCGGCCTGATGTTCCCTGACATTGGCCACGGGCTACTAGTTCTGCTCTTTGCTGTCTTCTACATGATGCCGAGAAGCAGAGACATAGCCAAGGTCGCCTCGGTGCTTGGCGTAGCGGGAATGATAACAGGTTTCCTTGCTGGCGAGTTCTTTGGCCCAGTATCAGCTCACGCCATAGGTCTTGACAGGCTTTGGGAACAGCTGGGGTTCAGGGTTCCACCCCTGCTATCGCCCGTGGACGCAGCCACGGAAAGCTCCACAGAGCCTTACGTGATGCAGCTGTTCAACGAGGCCTTAAGCGTGTCATTCTGGGTAGGGGCCTTCATGCTGATCTTCGGCAATATACTGGGGATAGCTAACGACCTTCTGGGCAGGAACTATGAGGACCTCGTTGCAAGAAGGGCCCCGCTGACTCTTCTCTTCCTCGCGGCTGGCCTTCCATTCCTTATTTACTTCAACGCCTACAGGGCAGGCTATGTTATAGAGGAGGCCCTCTTCGGCCTTGGAAAGGGCGGACCTATAGAGGCCTTCGTCTTCTATGGGGCCATAGCATCTATTGTCTGGCTGCTGGTAGGTGAAGGGCTCTACACACTGGCTATAGGCGAGGGCTTCAGGTTAGACCCCATAGAGGGCTTCCTCGGCATGTTTGAGGGCATGCTTCTCGCCTTAGGCAACACCATCAGCTTCCTTAGGATCATGGGCCTAAGCCTAGCGCACGCTGGGCTCATGGTAGGATTTACAATACTTTACTATGTATCCTTGACGCCACACCCCAACCCCTTGACCTATGCTGGGGCAGTGTTGATATATATCGTAGGCAATCTGCTCACGGCAGGCCTTGAAGGCATAGTAGCGTTTGCTCATGACCTAAGGCTGCACTTCTACGAGTGGTTTAACAAGTTCTATAGAGGCCTCGGCAGACCTTTCATACCATTGTCCACGCCTGGCGTGACGTTTGTAATCAGCTAAGTCAGCTTCGAAGTCCCTACGTTAAATAATGATGATAACATAAGCAAGGTTTAGTAATCTGCGTTCCCCTTTGCTTAAGACCGCTAGAAGAGGTTTAAATATAATAATGTATAATAACGTTAACAGAATTACAAAGCTTATAACCTGTCGCTACATCGATAAAACCGCGCGATGAAGAGGGTTGGTATTACTGACCCTAATGAGGAAAGACGCCAGAGCGGAGCGTCCTTATGAGGCTTTATCAAAGGCCTACAATAGTCAGGAATATATTTTCTAGTGATATTTTTGGTATTGAGCGCCGGGGAGAGCATGCAGAGGGAAGCCACAGAGGTTATGGGATCTACCAGGTACAGGGACACGTTAATCTGGCTAATGCTTCTAATACTTTCCCAGAGGCCTATGCACGGATATGAGATCATAAAGAAGATCAACGAGCTCACTGCAAACCAATGGAAGCCTGCCGCCGGCTCGATATACCCGCTCCTGAGCTACATGAAGGACCTGGGCCTGATAGACGTAGTGGTTGTCGAGGAGGAGGGCGTCAGGGGCGGCAGGAAGATAGTTTACGCGCTCACCGACAGGGGCTGGCAGCAACTCAATGAGATCTTGACCCGTAAGGTTCAGATCTACGCGAACTTCCTTGACCTCATAGCGGGCTCGTCCCTCAAGGCGCTCGAGGAGCACGGCTTTGCCGACAGCGCAAAGGCCCTCCGCTCGAAGTTACTTGAGTGGGCCATGCAGTTTCAGAAGAGGCTTGCAGAGGGCTGAAGTTGCTGTTCATAGTAGGAGCCGGGCTGGGCCCTCAGCACGTCACTGATCTCGCTAAGAGCCTTATCAAGAGGGCTGAGGTTGTTATCGTAGAGGCCTATACCTCGCCTAACAGCGACTGGCTTGAAGACTTGGCTAAGGCCCTTAATAAGGCCACGGTTAAGGCCACCAGGGACATGCTGGAGGAAAACGTGAATAAGCTCATAGATATGGCGCGCTACAGGGACGTTGTTGTCCTTGTCGCCGGTGACCCCCTCATAGCGACCACCCATTCCTCTGTTGTAGTTGAGGCCCTAACGAGAGGCGTTAAGGTCAAGGTGATACCAAGCGTCTCAGGCCCCTGCGTAGCTATGTCGCTCTCAGGACTTCAGTTCTACAGGTTCGGCAGGAAGGTCACGGTTCCAGGGCCCTGGAGGGGCGCCGATGTAACGCCCGTGGCCTACTGGCTCCTTGGTAACCTCTGCCTCGACCTTCACAGCCTCATACTCCTTGACGTTGACCAGGAGGGAAGGCAGCTGCCTCCAGCTGATGGCACTAGGGAGCTCCTCAAGGCCTTCAACGAGCTCCTAAGCGACCAGAAGGAGAACCTTGGTGACCTGTTGGTGTTAGCGGTGTCGGCGACAGACAATGACGTCTATGTGACCTACTCTCGCCTCTCAGAGCCTGAGGCCTTAAGGCCTATTACGCCATCAACGATGATAGTGCCGGCCTCCCTTCACCCTGTGGAGCAGGAGTTCCTGAAGTTAGTCCATGGGGTTCCATCAGGCCTGATAGACCTTCACCTAAAGCTGTTGAGGAGAATAGATCCCTGTAACCTCTACTTCTCGGCGCGGCATAAAGTAATGGCTAGCCCATAGCCCCTGCAGCAGAAATGGCGACCAAATTAGTTGTTAATACCCCACCTTGACGCAGAGAGAGCGGCGCGGGCCGTTGAGCGAACTTGATAAGACGCGGGAGGTCATAAACAAGCACTTTGAAGTGACGGAGCTCGTTGAGATAGGGAATGGCGCTTATAGGGCGCAGGTGATAGGGCTGAAGGAAGGCGACCTGGTGACCTCCTTCAGGTCCCTCTACAGCGAGCTTGTGAGGCTTGGGTATGCCCCGGCCCTAAGGAGGGAGGGGTCCTCACTTTACCTCATCATAGCCAGGTACGGCTCTCGCTATAACTTGGCCTTATGGATTGCGCTGGCGGCACTTACGATAGCCTCCGTCTACTACTCGGGACTCGCACTGATAGGCCTTCCAGGAGGGGGCCCATTAACGCCAGGTCTTTACCTGCTCGGCCTCCTGACGCCTCTCCTGATCCATGAATCAGGACACTGGCTCGCCATGAGGAGGTACAGGGTTCCAAGGAGCCTGCCCTACCTCATACCTGCACCCCCTCTTCAGCTTGGGTTCTTGGGTACCTTGGGCGCCGTCATAAACATGAAGTGGATACCGGCCACGGCTGACGAGCTTGCGATAATAGGTGTCTCAGGCCCCCTAGCAGGCTTCCTGGTGGCGCTCCCCGTAGCCTTGGTGGGCCTGAAGACCTCGGCTTTAGTTCCAGCATCCTTAGTCCCTCCCAGCTCAACGATCTCCGTCGTTCCCATGATCATGAATGTCCTCATGGTCATCGTGCATGCCCCCGCCGGTTACGTGGTGGAGATGTCGCCCCTTGCCTTTGCCGCTTACATAGTGTTCTTCGTGACGTTCCTGAACCTTATACCAGTAGGGCAGCTCGACGGAGGACACGTGTTGAGGGCGGCGCTCGGCGAGAGGGGCCACATGGTTATATCGTTCATCCTCGTCGCGGTCCTGTTGGCCTTAGGGCTTTACGTCCCCACGCTTGGCCTCTTCGGCCTCATAGCCCTAGCCCTGCTCTTTCTGACCCGAGGAAGGCACCCAGGCCCGGCCCTGGAGGAGTCAAGGCTCAGCAAGTCTGGCGTTGTAGCCGTTGTAATTTACGGCGTCCTGCTAGCGCTAACGCTACCCATCCCCTCTTAACCTTAATCTGTGAGCCTCCTCCTCATAGACATACCTGCCGCCCCTCAGATATGAGAATATAGAGCCCACTAGGACTAGCGCTACAGAAATCATTATTGAGAGCCTGAGGCCCGCCATGAAGGAAGGCCCTAGGACCGTAGGCAGGAACGTGTGGGAGTCCAGGGCCTCGATGACGCTTGACGGCAGGTCCCTTAGTACTGACGCAGGTATCGCGGAGGCAGGGTCATAGCCGAGGAAGGCGGCGAAGAGAAGGCCGCTCGGCGGCAGGCTCGCCAGGAAGGAGGCCACCTGGGTCGGAAGCCCGTACTTCAGGGCCAGGGAGTATATGCTTGAGGGAAGCCTGCTGGTCAGCACCGTTATGGTTATGGTGAAGAACATAGCTACGCTTATGGTGGAGCCCACGTTGGCGAACGTCTGCCTCATCCCGTTGCCAGCTGCCCTGTCCTGGGGTCTGAGCGCGTTCATTATAGATGTCGTGTTAGGGGCTGAGAAGAGGCCGTTTCCAACCCCATTGAGGAACAGGAGCAGCTCGAACTGAAGCAGGTTGAAGTTGTATGGCAGGAGCGCAAGAGCGTAAAGCGTCACAGCTATTATGATCATCCCCGCTGTGGCGAAGGCCCTAGCGCCGTACCTGTCCGTTAGCATGCCGCCTATGGGTCCCATTATAACCGTTCCAATCAGCATAGGGAACATGTAAACTCCTGCCCAGAACGGCGCTGCCTGGTAAGAGATGCCGTGAAGCGGCAACCATATGGCCTGAAGCCACAGCGTCACCAGGAACATCACAGCGCCCCTTGCCATTGAGTTCATGAAGAGGGCTAGAACCCCATAGGTGAAGGGCCTGACCTTGAAGAGCCTGAGGTCGAAGAGCGGGGCAAGGGCTCTCCTCTCGACGAGGAAGAACGATAATAACGCCACGGCGGCCCCTACGAAGGAGGCCTCAACGAGGGGGTTCCCCCAGCCTAACTGAGAGTTACCGTAAGGCATCAGTGCGTACGTGAAGGCTAAGGAGAGAAGGAGCAGGCCTCCTGCCAACGTGACATTGCCAAGCAGGTCATAGCTCTGTCCCCCGCTGCCAGGGGTCCTCCTAAGCTTCAGCACAGACCAGACGGCGCCTGCAACTGCAAAGGGCACGCTGACTATGAACACCATGTGCCAGTCGTAGCCGGCCAGCAGCCCCCCAACGACAAGGCCTAAGAAGGAGCCAACTACAAATGATATCTGGTTTACTCCAAGGGCTCTCCCTCTCTCAGTAGGCGGGAAGGCGTCGGTTAGCAGCGCTGTGCTGTTCACCATCAGGAGGCCCCCGCCAACCGCCTGGACCATCCTGAGCGCGATTAACAGCAACGCGCCGAGGTTGCCGCTACCGCTGGGTATGAGGGAGAGGGCTACAGAGGCCGCTGCAAATATTATGAATCCCCACGTGTAGACCCTTGCCCTGCCATGTATGTCTGACAGCCTCCCAAAGGTGACAAGTACGGAGGCCAGGACTATGCTGTAGCCCATCAGCACCCATATCAGATAAGCGAACTCACCAGGGGCGAAGGGGTTCACGCCAAGCCCCCTGAAGATCGTTGGCAATGATATCATCACGATATACATGTTCATGGATGACATTATTATTCCCAGCGTCGTATTAATGAGCACTGTCCACTTGTACTCCAAGCCTCCTCCCTTATCGCGTACCTCTGTTTTGAAGCAATATATAGTTTTTCGTTATTAGCGTCCCGAAGCTTTAAGGATGCCTAGATTTCAGGCACCTTAAGACGAGAACTCTGAGTGCCGGGAACCGCGTCGAACTAACTCATTAGATTTTTGGAGAACTAGTGGGCCCGGGGGGACTTGAACCCCCGACCTCCGCCGTGTAAGGGCGGCGTCCTATCCAGTCTAGACTACGGGCCCGACTTCGGACTCCTGTCAGGAATACGGAGGAGGCTCTTAAAGTCCTTACTTTTAGATTATGAGAGGGCCTGAAGGGTGGAGTCTATATACTACGACATGCACTGTCACCTCGCGGAATTCGCGGACAACGAGATAGAGCAAATGATGAATGCCATGCCCAACCTTAAGGTGGTGGCGGTCTCCGATGACATCAGGAGCCTCAACAGGGTCCTCGACTTGGCCTCAAGGTATCAGGGCAGGGTCTTCCCCTGTGCCGGCTTTCACCCGTGGTCACTTAAAGATCACCAGCTAGAGGAGGCTTGGCAGGTCATCAGGCTCGCGGAGAGGGCTGGGGTCATCTGCATAGGCGAGGTCGGCCTAGACAGGAAGTTCATGCCCGAGGAGACCTTCATGACCCAGAGGAAGGTGTTCGAGGCCTTCGCCAAGGCCGCCAGGGACATGAACGCCTTCCTTAACATACATTCGCCGGGGGCCTGGAGGGACGCCCTGAACGTGATAGTTGAAGTAGGCGTTGAGGACGCCGTCTTTCACTGGTACACGGGCCCGCTGGACCTAGTAGATGAGATAGTCAAGAGGGGATACTTCGTGTCGATAAACGTAGCCGCCGAGGTCCAGAGCAAGTCAAAGGACGTCGCCAAGGCAGCGCCGTTAACCAACATGGTCCTTGAGAGCGACGGGCCCTATAATTACCATGGCCTTAGGCTGACGCCACTTATGATACCTAGGCTCGTCAAGTTAGTTGCTGAGCTCAAGGGAGTTGCTGAAGGCGAGCTGCAAGAGGTCATAGCCGTGAACTCGGAGAGGCTCCTCAAGCTTCGTACATAACGCCATCGATTGTTACCCTTGGCCTGTCGCAGAGGGTGGCTGAGATCGGCTCCAGCTTGTACTCGAACTCGGAGACCCTAACCCTCCTAGCCTCCAGGCATATCCCGCCGCTGTACCTAGGCGCCTTAATCACAAAGGTCTCGGCCTCCCCTCCCTCAAAGGCTGGGTGAAAGCCGTGTTTTCGAGCAAGCTCGACGATCTCTCTGACCAGGCCTTCGCTGTTAACGGGCACCCCAAGGAGCCTGTGGGGAAGCCCCGCCGTTGTTATCTGGGTTATCACGTATATGATGCCGTACCTTAGCAGTTCATACATGTAGGCCTCAGGGTCCATACCCCACTGAGGGTCGTAAACTCTGAGCCCCAGCTCCTCAGCCACCATTCCGAACCTGGTCAGCTGATACCTGCTCGCTATGCCTCCTATGACCAGCGTGTCGAAGGCCCTGACCTCCTTGGCCCTTGCCAGCGACTCCTTCAGCTCTTCCACCTCCTTCTCCTTCTCGCCGCTCACCCTGATCTCGTAGCTAAGCCCCGAGAGACCCATGGCATTAAGCTGAAGTGGGACGAACTCTACGAAGGGCCTGTGAAACATCCAGCTGTCAGGCCTTCCAGGAACAACAATACCTATACATGAAGGGGCTAGGCCCTCGTCAAGGGCCTTATGAAGGGCGTACGTGCTGTCCTTGCCGCCCGAGAGAAGGGAGCAGAAGGCCCTCACGGGTATATCCGCTCGCGCAGCCTAGGGAACGGTATTGAGTCCCTTATGTGGTCAAGCCCAGCTATCCACATAACGAGCCTGTCGACGCCGAGGCCAAACCCGCTGTGCGGCACGCTTCCGTAGCGCCTGAGGTCAAGGTACCACTGGTAATCCTCAGGGTTCAGGTTGTTCTCCTTAATCCTCTGGAGCAAGACGTCGTACCTGTCCTCCCTCTGACTGCCGCCTACGACCTCGCCATAGCCCTCTGGGGCCTCTAGGTCAAAGCCCAGGACTACCTCAGGCCTTTGATCATGGAGCTTCATGTAGAAGCTCTTCAGGTGCTTGGGGAACATCGTCAAGAAGAAGGGCACCTCCTCGTCTTCCGTTAGCGCCCTCTCCTCGTCGGCCCCGATGTCGTCACCCCACTTTATGTTAAAGCTCTTCCTCTTGAGCCTTTCAATGGCTTCATCGTAAGTCACCTCTGGGAACGTGGCCTTGAGGGTTGCCTCAAGGGGCTCGGTCCTGCGGCCGAGCGCGCTGAGCTCCTCAAGCCTCTTCTCAAGCACGGCCTTAACGGCGTACTTTACCATACCTTCAACCACCTTCATCATGTCATGCATGTCCATCCAGGCCGCCTCAGCCTCTAGGTGCCAGTACTCGTAGAGGTGCCTCCTCGTCCTGCTCCTCTCGGCCCTGAAGCTAGGCGTCAGAGACCATACCCTCTCAAGACTGAATATCATGACCTCCAGGTAGAACTGGGCGCTCTGGCTAAGGTACGCCTTCCTCCCAAAGAAGTCTACAGAGAACAGTGTAGCGCCTCCTTCAACGGCGCTCTGGGTCAGTATGGGTGGGCTCACCTCCCACCAGCCGTTCCTCGTGAAGTACTCCCTGAGGGCCTCGAGGACCGTGGCCCTGATCCTCATGACCTGCGTGAGCCTCCTTGACCTCAGCCAAAGGTGCCTAACATCGAGAAGATAGTCAACGCTTTCACCGCCTTTGATAGGGAAGTCCTCTGCTAACCCTACTACCTTGAAGTCCTCGACCCTTACCTCCTTACCTCCAGGCGCCCTTGGGTCTGACCTAATGATGCCCTCCACCATTACTGATGACTCTATAGTGGCCTTAGAGGCCTCAGGGGCCGCCCCTGACGAGCCCTCTATAACACACTGAATCACGCCCTCGGAGTCCCTAAGAACTATGAAGACCTTGCCTCCTAGGTCTCTTCTCCTGTAGACCCAGCCCCTCAGTCTGACCCTCTCGCCGTCCGGCCTCTGCAGGGCCTCCCTGGTGCTCAGGAACCCCTGCTCCATGTGAGCCTCCAGCCCTCATTCATGAAGTTCCAGGTGCTTATTCAAAGGTTTAAGAGCTATCAAGCGCCCTCACCTGCTCGCTTAGCTTGCCTGCCTGACTTCCTCCCCGCCTTTACAGGAACCCTCGCCCTTCAGGGCGGGGAGGAGGTCAGGGCGAAAGTGGCGAAGCGCACCTTTAACGCGTCCTTAGGCCTGAGCCTTTTGCCCCTGGACCTAGCAGCTATTAGAAACCTTGTGCTCTTAAGGGCTTCCTCAGAGGCTATGATGGCCGCTGCAATTATGACGCCAAGGGGGTCCTCTGCGAGGACTTCCAAGGCCCTTTGAAGGCTCTTCAGCAGAAAATGAAGAACTACCAGAATAAGGACTACAAGCACTAACCCCCATACGGCCAGGTAAAGATTACTTGACGACGTTCTAAGCGTCCTAGGCCTTTGACCTCTCCTCCACAGCCCTCGCCGCCTCCTCCGCCTTCCTCTCTATGTAATTAATTATCCACTTGATGGCAGCCCTGACAAGGACGTACCTGGCCCCCTTGAGGTAGAACCTGTCAACTATGTCCCTGGCCCAGTACGCGCTGTGCCTCAGGGTGGCCTTGAGCAGCTCTATATGCTCATGCCTTATCTGGGTCCTCCTGAACCACTCCATGTTCTTGAAGGCCCCCATCGGCACGAAGAACATGGGCACTATGAGGCTCCTGTAGGGCCTGAGCTTTTCGACAAGCTCTGTCGTGGCCATAACGTCGTCAGGCTCCTCGCCAGGCAGCCCAGCTATCAGCGTGGCTGCCGGTATCACCTTGTGCTCATGCATTATGCTGAAGGCCTCCTCAACGACCTCTGGCCACTTGTCGACAGGGTAAGGGGCCGACTTGGCAGGCATTATCTTCCTTGCCAGCTTAACGCTGCCCGTCTCCAAGCCGACCTCAACGCCTAGGTACGTCTGCTTCTCGCTCGAGAACATTATGTCAGTCAACTTGGTTATCAGCTTGTGCTGCTCCTGCGCGCTCTTGATGGCTGCGAGGCTCGCGTGACTCCACCCTATGGGCTCATCCGTGATCTGCCTGATGGCTGTGTGGAGCTTAAGCAGGGCCTCAGGCCTCGGCCTTACGCCATCGGCGTAGTAGAGAAGTACGTCCTCGCTGTGCAGTATTATCCCCTTCTCCCCCTCGCTCATGTTAACCTTTATCTCCTCAATTACTCTATCCGGCGGTATCATCCTCCAGGGCCTCAGAGTGACGCTGCAGAACTTGCAGCCCCTTGGGCAGCCCCTCATTATCTCGACGAGGCCGTTCACGCTCGCGTGCTTTATCCTGGGTATCTCCTCAATGTTCTGAGGGGTGTCAGCAGGTCCCACAAACATGTAATCAGGGAGCGGTAGCCCCTTGAGGGCCCTGTCGGCCAATGCAACTACGGCCTTCTCGGCCTCACCATCTACTACCGTGTCTATGCCCCACTTCCTCCACTCGTCAAGGGCCCAGAGCCACTGCCAGGCCGCAGGGCCTCCCACTATTATCTTGACCCCCTTCTCCTTGGCCTTCCTGATAATGGGGCTCTCCATGAACCTCCTGAAGCTGACCCTGTTAAAGGGCTCCTTGCCAGTTATCGTCCACCACTCGCTGCTTGGCGGACCGTAGGCAAAGAAGTCGTGGTGACCTATCATCATGACCTTCATGGTATCAAGGTGCTTACTTATGTGGTCAGGGTCGACGACTGCCGCGTTGAAGCCGGCATCAACAAGGGCGGCCTCTATCTTCCTCAGCCCATAGGGGGCTACCTTTGGTCTGCCCTCGCTGTCAACCTTAGGCTTAGGCGCTGCTATCCAGCCCCAGACCCTCTCGGGAACCCCGAAGGCAGGGCCCGTTGTCATGAAGCCCAGGAACTCGTGGTGATGATGATCTGTCATCATGCTTCTGTCAGTCGTTATCACTATGTCAAACGTCATGCGCTACTCACCTCGTCTTCCCGCCATATTACTATGGTCTGGGCTATAAACTCGGACAAAACCTCCCTTGCCTTCTCCATGTAAGTTACATCATTCGACTTGACCACCACCGCGATCCTCTTAACGCCTTTCCTGAAGGCCTCCGTTAACATCTTCCTTAGCTCTGCCTCTCCATTCGTGAGGGGGTCCCACCTGATTACATAATAGTTCGTCGGCTCAAGGCTTACAGGCTGCTTAGACGTCCCTAGGGCACCCCGGCCCTTTAGACTAATAGAGCTATAAAAACGCCCTTCAATATTCTTTTTTCTTTTTCAAAAAAGATGTAATGTGTAAGATTCCATTTTATAAGCCCTGATTTCAGAGCTCCTCAGGGGTGCAGCCCTTAGTGTCAGAACCTACGCAACAGCCGACCTCAAATACGCCAAAGGAGGTCGTGTTGAGGGTCTCTGAGGCCAAGCCAAGGGATGCTGGCAAGAAGAGGGTCCGAATAGACCCTGACGTAATGAAGGAGCTGGGGGTTGAGGCAGGCGACGTAGTTGAGATAGAGGGTAAGAGGAAGACAGCCGCTATAGTCTGGCCCTCCCTTCCTGAGGACCTTGGCCTTGACATAATCAGGATGGATGGCACGCTGCGCAGGAACGCTGACGTTAATATAGGCGACAAGGTTATAGTTAGGAAGGCCAATCCTAAGCCGGCCACCAAAGTCAGGCTGGCTCCGACGGTCCACTCTATGTCAATAGATGATAGCTTCAAGAAGTACGTCAAAAAGAAGCTTGTAGGTTTACCAGTTATAGAGAATGACATAATACCAGTCCCGGTTCTGGGTCAGGCAGTCCAACTCGTGGTCATCGACACCAGGCCAAGGGGTGTTGTAATCATAACGGAGAAGACCACTGTGGACATACTTGAGAAGCCCGTCACAGCCACCACTATACCTAAGGTCACCTATGAGGACATTGGTGGCCTACATGAGGTAATAGCCAAGATCAGGGAGCTCGTGGAGCTACCGCTGAGGCACCCTGAGCTCTTCCAGAGGCTTGGCATCGAGCCGCCAAAGGGGATACTCCTCTACGGCCCCCCTGGCACAGGCAAGACGCTGCTGGCCAAGGCAGTAGCGAATGAGAGTGATGCTTACTTCATAGCCATCAACGGCCCTGAGATAATGAGCAAGTTCTACGGCGAGAGCGAGCAGAGGCTGAGGGAGATATTCGAGGAGGCCAAGAAGAATGCGCCAGCAATAATATTCATCGATGAGATAGACGCCATAGCCCCAAAGAGAGATGAGGTGATTGGGGAGGTCGAGAGGAGGGTCGTGGCCCAGCTGCTGGCCCTTATGGACGGACTTGAGGCGAGAGGACAAGTAATTGTCATAGGGGCCACCAATAGACCAAACGCGCTTGACCCAGCCCTCAGGAGGCCCGGGAGGTTCGACAGGGAGATAGAGGTTCCGATGCCCGACAAACAGGGAAGGCTCGAGATCCTTCAGATACATACAAGGCATATGCCCCTATCTGATGACGTCAACCTTGAGGAGCTCGCCGAGATGACCAAGGGTTACACAGGTGCTGACCTGGCGGCCCTTGCAAGGGAAGCTGCTATGCACGCGCTCAGGAGATACCTTCCTGAAATAGATATTGAGCAGGAGAGGATACCGGCAGAAGTCCTTGAGAAGATGGTTGTCACGAAGGCTGATTTCCTAGCGGCCTTCAAGGAGATCACTCCCAGCGGGCTCAGGGAGATAGAGGTCGAGGTCCCTGAGGTCCACTGGGACGACATAGGCGGCCTTGAGAACGTGAAGCAGGAGCTCAGGGAGGTCGTCGAGTGGCCCCTGAGGTATCCTAATACGTTCAAGAGGCTTGGCATCGAGCCGCCCAGGGGGATACTGCTGTTTGGGCCTCCTGGCACAGGCAAGACGCTGCTGGCCAAGGCCGTGGCGACGGAGAGCGGGGCCAACTTCATAGCGATAAGGGGACCTGAGCTGCTGAGCAAGTGGGTCGGCGAGAGCGAGAAGGCCGTGAGGGAGGTCTTCAGGAGGGCGAGACAGTACGCGCCTGCCGTTGTGTTCTTTGATGAGATAGAGGCTATCGCCTCCCTAAGGGGCTCGGACGTGGAGACCGACGTGACCGAGAGGGTCGTGAGCCAGCTTCTAACAGAGATAGACGGCATAACGGGGCTTGAGAACGTGGTCGTGATAGCCGCCACCAACAGGCCAGACTTGGTTGACCCGGCTCTCCTGAGGCCTGGGAGGCTTGAGAAGCTTATTTACGTGCCGCCGCCTGACGAGAAGGGGAGACTTGATATACTTAAGATACATACAAGGCACGTGCCGCTCGCCGAGGACGTTGACCTCAGGGAGATAGCTAAGATGACTAATGGCTATACAGGCGCTGACCTAGCGGCGCTCGTCAGGGAGGCCACCCTTGCTGCCCTAAGGGAGGACTTGAAGGCTACCAGGGTCAGGTTCAAGCACTTTGAGCAGGCCCTCTCTAAGGTGAGACCGAGCGTCACCAAATACATGATAGACTTCTACAGTAGATGGCTCGAGAGCGCCAGGCAGATAAGCGTAACCTCAACAAGGCCTTCGCAGCCTTCGCTCACGGTCTGAGAGGTGATAGGCATTGTCTGTATGGACTGAGAGCCCGATGCTCAACATAGTGTATGAGGCGCTGAAGGAGCTGAGCAAGGGCGGCAAGGAGCCGGTCACGGAGAGCCAGATTCTTTCATACCTTGCCAGGAACGGCTACTCCATCTCCCTGCCTGACCTCGTTAAGTCGCTTATGAGGCTAGAGCTCATGGGGCTTGTTTACGTGACCTCGAGCACTAAGGAGGAGCGGATGGTGAAGCTCCTCGTGAGGCAGGAAACGACGTCATAGTCTTAGGAACGGCGCCTGCGCACGATAAAACAATATAGGCCTTTAAATACTGATATCAATTGGTGCGAGCGTTGGGCGTTAACATACGTGACATAATTCCTCCTCAGGCAAGACAAGAAGTGGAGCTAAAGGCCCTTAAAGGCTATGTGATAGCGCTTGACGCATATAACATGATTTACCAGTTCCTCTCAGCCATAAGGCAGCCTGACGGAACTCCCCTGAAGGATTCGCAGGGAAGGGTTACAAGCCACTTGAGCGGCCTCTTCTACAGGACCGTAAACCTCGTCGAGGAGGGCCTGAAGCCCATTTACGTATTTGACGGCAAGCCGCCCGAGATGAAGAAAAGGGAGCTCGAGGAGAGAATGGCGAGGAGGAGGGAGGCCGCTGAGAAGTATCAGAAGGCCAAGGAGGCAGGCGCCCTGGAGGAGGCGAGGAAGTACGCCCAGGCGGCCTCTGAGCTAACGTCTGACATGGTGGCTGAGTCAAAGAGGCTCCTTGACGCCATGGGAATCCCATGGGTGCAGGCGCCGGCTGACGGCGAGGCGCAGGCTGCGTTAATTGCTAAGAAAGGTGACGCGTGGGGCGCGGGCAGTCAAGACTATGATAGCCTCCTCTTCGGGTCCCCCAGGCTTGTCCGTAACCTGGCCATCACTGGCAAGAGAAAGCTGCCCAACAAGGATGAGTACATAGAGGTTAAGCCGGAGGTGATAGACCTTAACACGCTCCTCAAGGCCTTAGGGGTCTCGAGGGAGCAGCTGATAGTGCTTGGAATACTCGTCGGGACCGACTTCGACCCTGGCGGAGTCAGAGGCTATGGCCCTAAGACGGCGCTGTCCTTTGTGAAGACGTATAAGGATCCCCTTAAGGCGTTGGAGGTCATAAAGCCTCAGCTTCCTGACGTTGACCCGGTCAAGATATTTGATTACTTCACGAACCCGCCCATTAATGACAAGTACAAAATAGAGTTCAGGGAGCCTGATGTCAACGCGATAAAGAATATCCTGGTCAAGGACCACGACTTCAGCGAGGACAGGGTTGAAAAGGCCGCGGAGAGGCTCAAGAAGGCGTTCAAGGAGAGCCTGAGGGGCAAGCAGTCAAGACTAGACATGTGGTTCGGGTCCTGATCAGGTCACCTCTCTAACCTCTTAAGCCACTCCTCCAGCTTCTCTTTCTCTAGCTTAGGCCCCTTCACCTGGCTGACTTCCGTCAAGCCCTCCTCGTACTCTATAACTATGTCATTTCCGGTGATTAACTTAAATGCCTTCTTAACGACTTCCTCGCGGTCTGCGTTCCTGGCCCTTGTGGGGGCGAGCACCTTAGCCACGTAATAAACACTGCCGTCAGGAGCGTAGTAAAGGTTCAGAGACGAAAGGGAGGCCCCCAACAGGCTAGAGATCAATGACCTTGGGTCTGAGGCGCCGCTCATCAGGTGAACTCTCTTCACGCCTAGGTGTGAGAGCTTGTTAACCAGCGCTCGATCAAGCCCTCTGCTCACGGCCTTCAGGCCGTCAAGCAGTATATAGACGTCGTCGCCGATCCTTAGGGCTTTCCTGTACGACGCTGACCTCAGCTCCTTATAGCTCTCCTCAAGGTCTAGAAGGGCCTTCATTACGTCTACCTCCCACCGCTCGTAAAGGCCAGAGCTTATCTTAGCCTGACAGCGTTCACAGAGCACACCGCTCCTGACGCAAACCTTGTCAAGAGGTATCTGCAAGGTTCCTCGGACAACTTGGTCGTCTAAACCTAAATGCTTAACGTCTGTAAAAGGTGGATATAAGAAAAGTTGTGATCAGAGCGCCTTGGCTGCAGCCCTGAGAAGGCCTACATATGGCGGGCTTGGGTCAAGGGGCCTGCTCTTGAACTCAGGGTGTGGCTGCGTCCCTACGAAGAACCTGTGCTCGCTCCTCGGAAGCTCTATGGCCTCCACTAGACCGTCGGGCGACCACGCGCTTATCATCAACCCTGCCTCAACAAGCCTGTCGACGTACTTGGGGTTCACCTCATATCTGTGCCTATGCCTCTCGTATATCACCTCACGGCCGTAGAGGCTGTGAAGGATCGTCCCCTTAACGACCCTTATCTCGGAGGCGCCTAACCTCATTGTTCCGCCCAGCTCCTTGATCTCCCTCTGCCACGGGAGCAGGTCCACGACAGGGTGAGGCGTCTTAGGGTCTATCTCTGTGCTATTGGCGCCCTCAAGCCCTACTACATCCCTCGCGAACTCAACTACCGAGAGCTGGAGCCCAAAGCATATGCCCAGCGTGGGCACGTTGCTTTCCCTGAGGTACCTTATGGCCTTCACCTTGCCCTCGGCCCCCCTCTTGCCGAAACCAGGGAGTATGACAGCGCCGTCAACTGTTGACAATGTGTCTTCAACCTTCAAGTTGCCCTCCTCTATATCTGTTGACTCAACCCAGACGAGCTCGGGTCTATAGCCTACAACAGCGCTCGCGTGCCTGAGCGCCTCAACAATGCTTATGTAGCTGTCCTTAAGCCTTGTGTACTTACCGACCATGGCTATCCTGACGGACTTGTTAAGGTTCTTCAGCCTGTCAACGAACGCCTCCCAGGCCCCGAGGTCAGGCTCCCTGTCCTGAAGCCCAAGCTTTGAAGCCAGGAACGACGCGTAGCCTTGCGACTCCAAAAGGAGGGGCACCTCATAGACGTACTGCACGTCATGATCGCTGAAGACGGCCGCTGGGGGAAGGTTAGCGAAGAGCGCTATCTTCTGCCTGGCTTCGTCCATCAGCGGCCTAGTGGACCTGACCACGAGGGCCGTGGGCTGTATGCCTATCCTCCTCAGTTCCTGTACGCTGTGCTGTACAGGCTTGGTCTTCTGCTCGCCAGTGGTCGATAGGACTGGGGCTAAGGCCACGTGGACAAATGCGACATTATTAGAGCCCAGCTCGACATACATCTGCCTTGCAGCCTCAAGGAACGGCAGCCCCTCTATGTCCCCTACCGTCCCGCCTATCTCTACAACCATTACGTCAACTCCTGTGTCCTTGGCCAGACCTGAGATCCTCTGCTTAATCTCATCAGTCACGTGTGGTATGACCTGAACAGTCTTCCCAAGGTACTCCCCCTTCCTCTCCTTAGCTATAACGCTGTAGTAGACCTGCCCAGCGGTTATGTTATGACGTCTGTCCACGTTCTCGCCAAGAAACCTCTCATAGTGGCCCAGGTCCAGGTCTGTCTCACCGCCGTCCTCTGTTACGAACACCTCTCCGTGGGCGTATGGGTTCATGGTGCCTGCGTCAACGTTCAGATACGGGTCTATCTTGATTATACCCACTTTGTACCCCCTGGACTTGAAGAGCAGACCTGTTGACGCTGAGACTATCCCCTTGCCTATGCCAGACATCACGCCTCCTGTCACGAAGATGTACTTCGTCTCCACCGCGTGCCTTTTTTGTAACCTTGGGCCCCAGCTCTTATAACGGCTAAAGCTGGATATAGGCCCTGGTAAAAGGTGGAAACGTCTTGACCCCTCTTCAGCTGTACTTCTACCTGGTAGTCCTTGCAGCCCTGGTCGAGCTGGCGCTGCTGATAGCCCAGACGGTCCGCTTAACCATAGCGCAAAGGGTCCTGAGGGAGCTCTCCAAGAATGTAGACGAGGTTGCCAGAGCCAGGGCTGAAAGGATGGCCAGCGAGCTCATCAAGCAGGCAAGGGAAGATGCCGTCAAGAGGAGCAGCGCCGTCGTAACGGGCAAGGTCTATGAGCAGCTAGCGCCCTATATGCCCTGGTTCAAGTACAACCCCCGTGAGGCCAGGTTCCTCGGCTCCCCTGTGGACTTCATAGTCTTCGACGGAATCGAGAGCGGAGGACCTGTAACGGTAAGGTTTGTAGAGGTGAAGAGCGGCGACTCTAGGCTGAGCGACAGGGAGAGGGCCATAAAGGAGGCCATAGAGAGGTGCTCGGTGACGTTTGAGGTCGTAAGGCCCGAGGGCCCAGCTGAGAAAGGCCCTAAGTAGCGAAATTAATAACCGCAAGGGCCTGTTAACTCATTGAACGACAAGCCATGCCGACATATTACATGGAGAACTACGGCTGCGCCTTAGCGGAGTTTGACGGTGCAGTGATGGCTGCCCTGTTAGAGTCTGAGGGCTATCAAAGGGTGACATCACCTGACGAGGCGGACTTAGTCATAATTAACACGTGCGCTGTCAGGCTTGACACAGAGGCAAAGATAGTCAAGAGGCTTAACGAGCTTAAGCCGCTGGTCAAAGGTAAGTTGATAGTTGCAGGCTGTCTAGTTAAGGCAAGGCCCTCCCTCATAGCCCGCGTTGCCCCGTCAGCAAGCCTTGTCTCGCCTCAGAACGTCACTAGGATTGCTGAAGTCGCGAGGTCACCTTCCAGGGTCACGCTCATAGAGGGGGAGAGGGATACAAACTTCATGCCCCAGGTGCCGCTGAGGGATAGAATAGCCACGATCATGATATCCGAGGGGTGTCTTGACAACTGTTCCTTCTGCGAGACGAAGCTAGCCAGGAGGACCTTAAGGTCATATCCCCCTAGGCTGATAGTTGAGAGGGTCGCCGACGCCGTTCAGAGGGGCGCTAAGGAGATCAGGTTAACGGCGCAGGACGCCGCCGCCTACGGCCTTGACCTACCAGCCAAGGTCAGGCTGCCCGACCTGTTGTCCATGATACTGGACAAGGTACCGGGGGACTACAGGATCAGGGTTGGCATGATGACGCCTAACGAAGCCATGGAGATAATGGATGACCTCCTTGACGTCTATAAGGATGAGAGAGTGTTCAAGTTCTTTCACATACCTGTCCAGAGCGGCGATGACAGGGTCCTCGAGATAATGAATAGGAGATATACCGTTGATGAGTTCGTTGAGCTTCACGCTAACGTCAAGAAGGCCTTCCCCGACTCGCTCTTCGCAACCGACATCATAGTCGGCCACCCAGGGGAGGACGAGGAGGCATTCATGAGAAGCGTTGAGCTGGTTAAGAGGTTGAGGTTTGAGAGGGTCTACCTGGCACAGTACAGCATAAGGCCCAGGACCCTCTCGGCGTCAATGCCCCAGGTGCCTGAGCCTGTAAAGAAGGAGAGAAGCCTGCGCATTCTAAGCGTCATACAGGAGGTCGAGACGGAGATCTACAAGGCCTACATAGGTAGGGAGCTGAAGGCCTTGGTCACGTCGAGAGGGTTTAGGGACGGTTACTACGTGGCCAGAGCTGAGAACTACTTCCCTATCTCAATACGGGAGGACCCTGATATTATGGGCAGGTGGATAAGAGCAAAGGTCACCGACGCCACTTACTTTGACCTAAGGGGTTATGTCGCTTCGCCTCTCTGACACCCCTATACCTAACTGGTATAACCTCTAGTCCCGCCCTGAGGGCTGTGACCTGAACCGCATAGTCGTCGGAGGCCACAGCGACCTTCTTCCCACAGCCCCTCACCTCCAGGGCCAGGGCTATCACCCCTAAGTCAGCCCTGCTGAGCCTGTCAAGGGTTCTGGCCGACCTGGCGACACCTATAGCCTCCTCGATAAATTCCTGCTCCGGATCGATAACAAGTAGCTTGCCCGCCTCAAGGGCCCTCTCAAGATCGGTCCTGGAGCCTTCGTCCCTTACCTCATCCACCACCAGGCCAGTGGTTACCGACAGAGGAAGCCTCAGCTGGACGCCCGCGAAGAGAGCGCCAGCGTCGAGAACAACAACTCTCTCTACGTCACCAATAGCTGAGCAGGCGCGCGAAGAGCCTCTCATAATAGTTCGCCCACCAGTTGAACCTGGCAACCCTAAGGGGCCTTGGGCAGGGGCCTACAGACACCAAAGCCCCTGGCCTCAGGGAGTGCTTGACCTGGCCATCAATTACAAGGTATGCAGCGCCGCTGTCCTCCCTAAGCCTTATCGTAAGCTGCTCACTTCTTGACATAACTACGGGCCTCAGATAAAGCTGGACTGGGTTAAGGGGGGTCAGAACTATAACGTCGAGCCTTGGGTCGATGACTGGTCCGCCCGCGTTCAGGCTATAGGCGGTCGAGCCCGTTGTAGTCGAGATCACCAAGCCGTCCCCGTCAAGGCCCATAACCCTTTCACCTCTGGTCATTACATTAAGCCTTACCATCTGGCCCTCAGCGGTAAAGACGACAATGTCGTTTAGGGCGCAAGGAGTAGCAGCCCCCTCGACTTCAGCCCTAATCCTCTGATGCTCCACGATTTCAAATTCCCCCCTTAAGAACTCGGGAACCCTCTTGCTGAGCTCCGTCTCGTCAACGTCTAACAGGAAGCCTCTCTTTCCAGCCCTCACGGCCATGAACACCACATCGTTGTCTCCTGCCTTAATTGCAGCCCTCAGGAGCGTTCCATCACCCCCTATTACGATAACCCTGTCTGGCGGATCCCTATCAAGTGAAAACGTCCGTAGGCCTCCAAGTCTTCCTGGGTAGGCTTCAGCGCTCTCCACCTCTATTAGCGGCTCCCATCCGGCCTCCTTCACGCGTTGAATGACCTCAAGCGCTATTCTCTCGGCTACGTCGCTGGAAGGCCTCACTACAAGCCCTACGCCTGATCCCAAGGCCTCGTCCAAGAGGTCAAAGGAGGCTGGTAGGCTTTATTACTTAACATGAATTAAAGCTTGCAGGGGGCCGAGGCTGGCGGCTCACGGGCCCGATGGGGCCTGAGGAAACACCGCCCTCTCAGCGGCAGCCGGACCCCGTAAGGGGCCTGGGTGATACCCAGGGCAACGGCACAGAGACGACACGGCCTCCACGGTATGTCGATGAAGCCTTGAGGGGGCCCTGGCGACAGGGCCCTAGTAACGGGCTGAGCATCGTGGAGGATGCGGTGAAACGGCCGACCCCGGCGGAGCAAGGCGGGGGCCTGTGAGGAGCCGCGCGAGGCCCTCAGGCCGCGTAGTCGGATGCTGCCGAAGTACAGAAGGCGGGTTATAGCCTCGGCCCCCAGGGAGGCCTTTTGAGCGAGCTAGCGAACTACGGCTGCGTTAAGGTTGAAGTAAGGCACGCGGAACAAGCCTTGGCCGCGCTCAAGGCCAAGGGCCTGATCGCCAAGGCCAAGCCTAAGAGGGAGAACGGCAAGCTTAAGATACCGGTCCTTGACTTACTAAAGGCTTCCTCAACCTTATCAGGCCTAGGCATAGAGTCAGAGCCGTGCGAGGACCTCTTCGAGTCTTCAAGGCCCTCCGGCATACCCAAGGAAATAGGGCTTTCGAGCTTCATCAAAATAGGCGACATAGTTATCTTCAGTAGGTCAAGCGGCATCCCCTTTGACGCCTATGTAAGGGCTGCCCAAGCCGTAACGAGAATCTACCCAAGGCTAGAGTCCGTTTTCCTCAAGGTCGGTACAGTGGGAGAGCTCAGGCTCCCTCAGCTCGTGTTGCTTTACGGCAGCGGCTCGACGCTGACCAGGGCAACAGAGAACGGCCTTCACTTTCTGGTCGATGTGGCCAAGACCTATTACAACCCAAAGCTGGCGGGCGAGAGGCTGAGAGTCTCAAAGGAGGTCTCCGAGGGGGAGCTGATACTTGACATGTTTGCAGGGGTAGCCCCGTTCTCCATAACAGCGGCCTCGGCCGCCAGGTGTGAGGCTGTAGCAGTTGACGTAAACCCCTATGCGGCTTATCTCGCTGCCAGGAACGCGGCTCTAAACGTGAGAAGGCTCAAGGGCAAGGTCACGGTTATGTGGGCAGACTCACGGACGCTACCTGACGTCCTCGAGGGTGAGTTTGACCGGATTATAATGAACAACCCAACCTCTGTGCTTGACTTCATAGGTCCTGCCTGTGCGTTGGCAGCTAAAGGGGCCAGGCTTCACGTGTATATTCTCACCGCTGATGAGGGTGCAGCCCTTGACTTAGTGACATCGACGGCCTTGAAGTACTGCGGCTCTGTGAGGCCCATAGGTGTCCATAGGGTCCTAGAGTACAGCCCCTCCCAGAACATATACTCCGTTGAACTGCTTGTAAAGGCCTAGAGAGCCAGGATGAACGCCATGACGCCACTTATGAAGACGCCATCGAAAACCCCTGCGCCCCCTACGCTCAGCATGGGCGCCCTTAGCTCGTGGAAGCTCTTTGACAGCCTTATTATGTCAGCGCCTATTAGGCTGCCCACCGAGCCCCCTATGTAAGCTGCCGTGGCCGCAGCCACGCCAAAGCCAACAGACGCCACAGCAACCAGCGCGGCCATAAGGGGTGCTACGAATGCCGGCACCACTATTCCAACGCCTGCTACAGGCCTTGAGAGGAGATAGACCACTGCTGAAGTCAAGCCCACGTCAAGTAGCGCCGCTACGCCAAAGCGCCACGAGTAAGGCGAGTTAAGGAGTAGATAGGCAAATACGCCTGACGATATTATCGGCACCAGTGCCCCGCCCACGTTAACGGCTAGAATGGTCTTGACCTCTCTTGTCCTAATTCTCGGCACAGGGATTGGTATACCGAAGAACTCCACGTAATCAACGTCAAGCTCTGTTACAAGGGCCCCTGTGCTTACCCTAGCTATGGCTATGTTGAGGAAGCTCAGAGGGGGACTCAGGGCTATGAGAAGCGTTGCCAGCGCCCAAAGAGGCCAGGCAAGGCGGCTGCTGGAAACGCTGGCCACAAGCCCAGGAAAGCCCAGGAACAGGAACACCAGGAGAGCTCCGATTATCAGGTAGCCCCATAGGAAGGCTGGGTGAGTTGGGTAGGAGATTATTAGCCTGCCGTGTGACCTTAAGCTACCTCGGCCCAACTAAGTCCCTGGGGAAGCTATACAAGGAGGTAATATAACGTTTGTCAAGACGTTAAATGCTGGCTTGAACCTTGAAGAACTTGGGCAACTTGACGCCCCTCTGCCCCTTGTACTCGCCCGAGTACGGCCTTTCTGACGGCGTCTCAAGCTTAACTAAAACGAGGTGTAGAAACCTTTCCCCAGCGTAAAGCCTGACCGGGAACTCGCTCCCTATCACCTCAATTGTCAGCTGGCCCTCAAAGCCCGCGTCAACCACCGTGCTTGGTATGTAGATACCCGTCCTTGCCCAGGTGCTCCTTAGGTTGACCAGGCCGGCCAGGTAAGGAGGCAGTTTCACGTACTCCAACGTGTGGAGCAGGTAATGCCTGTGGGGCTCTATCACAAAGCTCTCCCCCTCACGACATTCATAGAACTCCTCAGGAGTACCAGGCGCCCTGGGGTCCAGCACCTTATCGGTGTCCTTGAAGGCGCAGTAGCCATTGCCTAACCTTAGATCAAGGCCGTTCTCCCTCACGACCTCATCATCTAAGGGCTCTACCACTAGCTCGCCGGCCTTTAGGAGAATCCTGATGTCTTTGTCGCCTAGTATCAAGGCTCTCCGGTCGTAATTTAGCCCAGAAGTTTAAAGGGCCAAATACCCTTTACCACTATAAGTGGTGCAACCAACGCACAGCGCAAACCCGACGTCAAAAGGGTTTTAATTCCTCAGTGCCATGAGCCAGCCGATGGCCTATGAAGGACCCTGCGAGATTCGTGGAGGGTTTGAACATTGTCCTGAAGGAGGCCTGGAGGAGGCCTAAGTACAGGGCCATAATGGTAGCTGTTGCTGCTCTGGCAATAATAGCGGCTATAGCGACTGGGGCGGCCGTGGCTCACGCTGTAGGTACCTCGACCACTACAGCCACAAGCGATCAGGCGATGTCACCCTACGCGATGTCGGTACTCGGCAAGGCTATAGGGGCAGGTCTCGCCGTAGGCCTAGCTGGCATAGGAGGGGGCTATGCGGTTGCCGTAGCAGGGGCCGCAGCCATCAGCGCCGTAGCTGAGAAGAGGGAGGTTTTTGGATCGGCCTTCCTCTTCGTGGTCCTCGGCGAGGGAATAGCCATCTACGGCCTGCTGATAGCGATAATAATAGCCTTTGTTCTGCCCACGGCCTAAAGGGCCCTTCCTAAAACCCTTGAACTTTTTCATATTCGCCAGAGCGTCAAGGACCTTCTACCAGGCCAGGGCGTCACTTAATAGAGTCACGGTAGTCAGTGACCTGAATGGGAAGCCTTTACCATGGCTAGCCCGCTTACATTATTATAAACGCCAGCGAGAGCTGCCACCCCGTAGTCGATGCTGGCTATAAGCAAAATAATATAAATAAAAAGAGATAGTAGGATTAGCCTATGGCAGTCATCCTTTAAACCGACTCCTTCTTCTAATCTGACACAGCCAAGGTGAAGAGAGTGCCAGGGCCTCAGCGAAAGAGGTGGCAGGAGAGCTTCTCAGAGTGGTTCGACTGGGTGCTCGAAAGGGCTGAGGTCTACGACTACGGCAGGTACCCAGTTAAAGGTATGGGAGTCTGGATGCCGTATGGCTTCCAGATAAGGAAGAGGGTACTTGAGCTCATTAGAAACCTCCTGGACTCAAGGGGGCACGAGGAGGTCCTCTTCCCCCTCCTGATACCTGACTGGATGCTGGCCAAGGAAAGCGAGCACATAAGGGGCTTTGAGGACGAGGTCTACTGGGTAACGCATGGCGGCCTGGAGCCCCTTGACGTTAAGCTGGCCCTTAGGCCCACTAGCGAGACCCCTATCACATACTACGAGTCCCTTTGGATACAGAGCTACAAGCAGCTTCCAAGGAGGTTCTATCAGATAGTGAGCGTCTTCAGGTATGAGACTAAGGCCACAAGGCCCATGATAAGGCTGAGGGAGGTCACGAGCTTTAAGGAGGCCCACACGGTTCACGAGACCTTTGAGGACGCTGAGAGGCAGGTCCTCGACGCCATTGACATATACAAGAAGTTCTTCGACTCGCTCTACATACCTTACCTCGTATCTAAGAGGCCTGACTGGGATAAGTTCGCGGGGGCCCTCTACACAATAGCCTTTGACACAATAATGCCAGACGGCAGAACCCTTCAGATAGGGACTGTCCACAACCTTGGCCAGAACTTCACTAAGGCCTTTGGGTTCAGAATACAGAGAAGTAATGAGACCTTTGACTACCCGTGGCAAACAAGTTACGGCGTGAGCGACAGGGCCGTTGCGACCATCATAGCGACGCACGGTGACGACCTTGGCCTGGTGCTGCCGTCCACCGTCGCTCCTTACCAGGTGGTTATAGTTCCTATACCACCTTCCGATAAAGACAAACTTGATACAGTCCTAGACTACGCAAGGCAGGTCCTTGAAGTGACTAAAGGGGCAGGCCTACGCGCACTGCTTGATGACAGAGGTGACCTGACGCCGGGCGAGAAGTACTACCTATGGGATGCCAAGGGTGTGCCAATAAGGATTGAGGTTGGCCTAAGGGAGGCGAGCTCTAAGACTGTCACGTTAGTCAGGAGGGTAGACCTCTCCAAGCGCGTCGTTAAGCTTGAGGACCTAGTTAACGAGCTTCAGAAGACGCTGCGCGACCTTGATAACACCTTATACGAAAGGGCCTGGAGGTTCCTAAGGGAAAGGGTGCTAAGAGCCAACTCTGTGGAGGAGGCGAAAAGGGCCCTGGACGAACGGGGAGGGGTAGTTGAGCTGCCATGGTGCGGCCTTGAGGATTGCGCTTTGAAGGCTGCTGAGCAGCTGAACGCCAAGGCGTTAGGTACCCCCTGGCCCTCTGAGCCAGCTGAGGGCAACTGCCCTATCTGTGGGCGTCCCGCGATGACTTACATGAGGTACGCAAGGCAGTATTGAAAATTATGAGCTCAGAGGGCTCCTTATCGTCATTGCCTAGGGCTCGGAGTCCACCACACACTTCATCGCGCCTAGCTAAACTGTAGACGATCCTAAAAACGTTTACGAGCCCTCTGGCCAGCCCTCAGCCCCTACCAGGGGCACGAATAGGACCTCTAAGTCGTAAAATTCCTCGTAAGAGTCCGGTCCCTTCTTCTCAAAGACAGTCAACACCTGACCAGACCTTCCCCCTATCGGTATCACCATCCTGCCGTTGACTGAGAGCTGAGAGAGGAGGCTATGAGGTGGCCTGGGCGCGGCAGCGGTCACCACTACTCTGTCGTAAGGGGCTGCCTCGGGGTAGCCAAGGCTGCCATCGCCTACTATTACCGTGACCCTGTCCCCAAGCCCTATGGACTCTATAGCGCCCTTAGCCCTGGCCGCCAGCTCCGGTATCCTCTCGATAGTCCACACGTGACCCTTCTCGCCCACTAGCCACGCAAGTATTGAGGCCTGGTAGCCCGAGCCCGTCCCCACCTCGAGCACCTTCTGGCCCTTCCTGACCTGCAGCAGCTCCGTCATGCGGGCTACAACGCTTGGCGCGCTAATGGTCTGCCCGAAGCCTATGGGAAGGGGCCTGTCCTCATATGCGTAGGGCCTCTGGTCCTCTGGCACGAAGACCTCCCTTGGGATAGCCAACATGGCCTCCTCTACCTCCTTGCTGACTATGTAGCCGAGCACCTTCAGCTCCTCCACCATCAGCCTCCTAGCGCGCTCGTAGACGCCCTCTTGACCGTCCACTAAGGCCTCTCCAAAATTAGCTCTAGCTGGCCTAAAGCTAATAGGTGCTCAGCGAGAGCGGGTGACGCGCTTGGAGATCGAAGGCCTGTGGTTCCACTTCAGGGCCCAGGGCCATGAGAACGTAACTGCAAGGCATCCAACTACTATAGAGATAACCAAGGAGGGCTTCCTCACTAAGCGCGGGGACTGCATAATAGGGGTTTCGTCGGAGGCCGGCGCCCTAGACCTCCCCAGCTGGCTTAAGGAGAGAATAAGGGCGGGCTGGGTCGTCATAGTGGTCCTCTGCGCCTCTGATATCTGTGACTCAGCGGTAGGGGTCGGTGACCCAGGCCTTGAGCTAAGCGGGTCCACCAAGATCATATTAAGGAAAAGCACTTATGTAGAGCCTTCGACAGTAATGCTCAGGGCCAACAAGGCCGCAAGGGACTTGAGAAGAGACCTTGTAAAGGCGCTCTCCGAGGGCTCGGGGCTGGACGTTTATATGACTGCGGTCCCGCCCCCTTCCTACCTTAAACGGCTAAGTGTTGGTTCAGAATCGCTTTTAACCTCAAGAGGTTCTAACGCTCCTATGGCTTAAGGTGTAGCCGCTGTGGGCGTAAGAGTAAAGATGGTCTCTGAAATAGAGAAGATCATGGGCAACATCGAGCAAGTGAGGAACATAGGCGTAATAGCGCACGTCGACCACGGCAAGACGACAACTAGCGACGCCCTGCTCGCCAGGGCTGGCATAATCTCGGAGAGGGTTGCCGGCGAGGCGCTGGCGCTCGATTACCTTAAGGTAGAGAAGGAGAGGCAGATGACGGTCAAGGCGGCTAACGCAAGCCTCTACCACGAGTACAACGGCAAAGGTTACATAATAAACCTCATCGATACGCCAGGCCACATAGACTTCACCGGGATGGTCACCAGGAGCCTCAGGGTGCTAGACGGCGCAATAGTAGTGGTTGACGCCGCTGAGGGCGTTATGACGCAGACAGAGACCGTCCTCAGGCAGGCCCTTGAGGAGAGGGTCAGACCCGTACTATTTATCAACAAGATAGACAGGCTGGTCAAGGAGCTCAGGCTCACGCCTGCGCAGATGCAGGACAGGCTCGTTGAAATAATAAAGGACGTGAACAACCTGATAGACATGTACGCCGAGCCTGAGTTCAAGGACAAGTGGAAGCTAAACCCTGCCGCGGGCAACGTGGCCTTCGGCAGCGCTAAGGACCAGTGGGGCATTACAGTCCCATTGGCGTCCAAGAAGGGCGTGAACTTTCAGCACATAATAGAGGCCTACTCCTCTGACGACAAGGAGAAGGTGGCAGCCCTCAGCAAGAAGGTCCCACTCCATGAGACTCTCCTGGACATGGTAGTTAGGTTCGTCCCTAACCCCAAGGAGGCCCAGAAGTACAGGATCCCCAAGATATGGAAGGGGGGCATTGATAGCGACATCGGCAAGGCCATGATGGAGGCAGACCCCAACGGTCCTCTCGTGTTCTACGTCAATGCAATAAGGGTTGAGAAGGCGGGCCTCGTGGCGACCGGGAGGGTCTTCTCAGGGACCCTTGAGCCCGGCCGCGAGGTCTACATACTCTCGCAGAACTCTACGGGCAGGATCCTCCAGGTAAGCCTTTACATGGGTCCCTTCCGTGAGCTGACTAACAGGGTTACAGCGGGCAACATAGCCGCGATCATGGGCATTGAGAACCTGAGGGCGGGCGAGACGCTCGTGGACGTAGCGTATAAGACTCAGGCAGCGCCCTTTGAGCAGCTTCACTACATAGCCGAGCCTGTCGTTACTGTAGCCATAGAGCCGACGAAGGTTCAGGACCTGCCTAAGCTCGTTGACGCGCTGAGGAAAATAACTATAGAGGACCCCAACCTGGTCACCAAGATCAATGAGGAGACAGGAGAGTACCTGCTCTCGGGCATGGGCCAGCTACACCTTGAGATAGCTTTATGGATCCTCAAGGAGTTCTACGGCCTTGAGGTCAAGGCCAGCCCGCCCATCATAGTTTACAGGGAGTCTGTTAGGGAGCAGAGCAAGACGTTCGAGGGCAAGAGCCCGAACAAGCACAATAGGTTCTACATAAGCGTTGAGCCCCTCAACGAGGAGACGATAGAGCTAATACATAAGGGCGTGGTCAGGGAGGACCAGGACCCGAGGGACAGGGCGAAGATCCTCAGGGACCAGGCCAGCTGGGACTATGATGAGGCGCGCAGGATATGGGCCATCGATGAGAACATAAATGTCTTCGTCGACATGACCTCAGGCGTCCAGTACCTGAAGGACGTGAAGGACACCATAATAGGGGGCTTCAGGGTGGCTGTTAAGGAGGGTCCACTGGCTGCTGAGCCCGTTAGGGGCCTAAAGGTCGTGTTGCATGACGCTATAGTCCACGAGGACCCTGTCCACAGGGGGCCAGGCCAGCTCTACCCCGCGATAAGGAACGCCATCTGGGCTGGGATCCTCACGTCCAGGCCCACACTGCTCGAGCCCATACAGAAGCTTGACATAAGGGTCCCCATGGAGTTCCTAAGCGCTGTCACAACAATAATAGTAAAGAAGAGGGGCAAGATCATTAACGTCGAGAGCACGGGCATGGGCACTAGGGTGATGGCTGAGATACCCATCGCTGAGAGCTTCGACCTGGCCGCTGAGCTCAGGGGCTCCACCGCCGGTAAGGCCATCTGGGGCACGGAGTTCAGCAGGTGGGCTCCCGTGCCTGACTCAATGCTAGAGGACCTCATAAAGAAGATAAGGGAGAGGAAGGGCCTGCCTCCGAAGCCGCCGTCGGTCGATGATCTCCTGGGTCCCTAACCTCATAGCCATACAGCCTCTATCCTCAAGGTCCTGTAGCTGGCAGCCTTGCCTGACTTAAAGGACAGGTACTCGTCCTCATTAACCACCCCTACCCTATAGACAAGTGCAGCGCAACTCTTCGTGACGGAGCCGCTGGCGAGACCACCCTCAGTGAGGAGGTCGAGGGCGCTCTCTATATCCTTGCCTGAAAGGCCGCAAGCGCCCTCAGGGTGCGTGTGAAATATCATGGAGGCCTTCACCCTAGGTATAGATACTCTGTACCTCTCGCCCTCGAGCACCAGGAGATCGCCTGTGTTAGCATATATGAACATGAACTCTACGCCTGTCTCAGTGGTCTCCTGCGCATACCTGGCCAGCAGGTGACGATCTAGGCGTAAGACAGACCTGGGGGCCGCCAAGTAAAGGCTTTCAACACCTACATGGTTGGAGGATAGCTGACCTGAGACCAGCCTCAGGCTTTTCCCGGCTATACTGAGCTCCTCGGAAGCCCTGCTGCCAGGTATTACAAGCTCTATTGAGGGCCTCCTCTCAAGCTCCCTCAGGGCATCAGAGGGGCTCAGGAGATAGGCTGGCACCTTTGAGCCCCACAGCTGGCCCTCCTCCTCAACGTTGTCCTCAATAAAGCTGAGTACAGCGCTCACCAAGGAAGCGTAAAGGGATCCTGCGGTTCTGGTCTCGCTCTGCCTCTTCACGCGTGGCCTAGTGATGTTAGTAAGCTAGTTATATAACTTGAATGCGCCCCAGGTCATCTGAGAGGCTAGGCTGAACCTGATGGAGTCTGTCGATAAAGCTTTGCTGAGAAAGCTTGAGGAGGCAAGGGCCCTGATAGAGTCCAGGCTTGGCGAGCTCTCCGCCAGCCTGAGCAACTTAGGGCTCTCAGACGTAGTCTCCTATATCAACAGCGGCGGCAAGAGGCTCAGGGGGTTCCTGACGCTCCTAACGTGCGAGACCTTGGGCTGCAAAGCCAATGACGCTATTGACATAGCCATCGCCATCGAGCTCGTGCACGCTGCCAGCCTGACCCTTGACGACATAATAGACCAGGACAGGGAGCGGAGGGGGATGCCAGCCGCCTGGGTTCTCTACGGGGTTGGCAAGACGGCCATGGTCTCGCTGTTCCTGGTCCCGCTGGCTCTTAAGATCATTGAGAGGTTTGGCCGCGCTGCGCTAAGCTACAGCGTATCGGCCTGGGAGGAAATAGTGAGAGGTGAGCTCCTTGACGCCTATGCCTCAGTCAAGGGGCCCCTCGTCAGCTATGTAGACCTTGCGAGGCTGAAGACAGGCCCTTTGTTCGCCCTAGCGGTAGCCCTTCCCTTCATTGCAGCGTCAAGGGCTGACATGGCAGAGGAGGCCTATAATCTCGGCGACCTCATAGGCCTCACTTACCAGATAGCCGACGATATCGTTGATTACATTTCCTACCTAAGGGGTCTGAGGCCGAAGCTTGACACTAGCGAGAGGCTACTCAGGGAATGGGCCATGAATGAGCTAGGCGCGAACAGCGACGACGAGGTAGTGTCTAAGGCCCTTGACTACCTGAGGGAGAAGGTTACCGATGTCTCTAAGAAGGCTGACGAGCTATTCACCAGCTATGGCCAGAGGGAGCTCATGAAGGAGGTGCCTAGGTTCTTAGCCAACATGATGCTGGCCCAACAAGGGCTATCCCTGTGAGCCCTCGTCAGCCTTGTAGAACTTCTCAAGCGTTGGCTTGCTCTCGTCACGCCTAGTGTATGGCGCCTTTATGAGCTCCTTTATCTTGGCCGCCTTGGCCTCGCCTAGGCCCTCAACGCTTGCCAGCTCTGCTACGCTAGCATTAAAGAATGCCTCCAGGCTTCCGAACCTCTGGAGGAGTCTCTCAGCCGTCTTGGCGCCAACGCCTGGGAAGGCCTGAAGTATATAGAGTTGCCACTCCCTTATGGACCCCAACCGAGGCTTCTTGTTTATCACAACAGGGCCGCCGCGTGAGGTGGAGGGTCTCGTGGCTAAGGCCGCTATCAGTTCGGCGCTGTCCTTCCTTGAGGGGCTCCAGAGAAGCTTGACACCGTAGTCGCTGACGAGGGTTACGAGCGCCCCTATCACTTGCTTACGTCTTGAGGGCCAGGCCTTTAGCTCCTTAAAGAGGTCGCCTTCTATCAGGTAGTAAACCTCTTCGTAGTCCCTTGTAAGCCTTGACGCCTGGTCGAAAAGCCTGCCGTCAAAGAGCGATGATATGAAGTCAGAGGCGGACTTCCTCTCTATGACTGTGTCTTCAGGTATAACGTAATCCCCCTCTGACAGCTGCTTCCTGACAACAAGAATGCCGAGTTGCTCGAGAAGCGACGGCAGTCCTGACGCCTCCTCCCTAACGTCAGCATACACCCTGGCCTTCCTCTCACCGCTCATGTCCTCTGCCCCGACAGAGGTCACTCAGGTACGCCACCACTAAGTCAGCCGCCCTGGCCGCCTCCTTCTCTTCATCTACCTGGGCTGAGAGATTAAGGGCTGCCGCGCCCCTGTGACCGCCCCCTTCACCACCAAGCCTCTCAGCCAAGTAGGCTGCAATTGACGAGGCGCTGACGCCTCTCTCTAGGGCCTGCCGCGAGACCCTCACGGAGGCCCTGTTTTCCTTGAAAGCTATAGCGACGTCAGCCCCTAGGCCCACTAATGACCTAGCTACGTCAGCCTCATACGAGCCCACATATGTTGAGACAACTACGAGGTCCCCGCAGGCCCTCGATACCTTAGCCCTTGAGGCGCCCTTGAGCCTTGCAAGCCTCAGGTCCAGGCTTTCCTGAGCCTTGGGCCTCTTTACGAGAGCTAAAGCCTCCTCATAGTTAGCGCCAGACCTTAACAGGTAAGCGGCGACCTCAAATGTCCTGGCCGATGCCCTCTCGAAGAGGCCTGTCTCGTCCAGCATCGCGGCCATGGCCAGGGTGGCCTGCTGGGGCGACAGCTCGAAGTCGGCTGCCCTTATTACGTCAAGTACAAGCTCTACGCAAGTCGGCGCCTCAGGGTCAACGAGTTTTACGTCCGCCTTCAGCGCTAACGACCCAGCCTCGTGATGGTCTATTAGTATGTATTGCTTGACCCCAAGGCTCCCGCCGAGCTGAGACTCGTTAGACGCGTCCACTACGACAGCTATGTCGACTTTCTCTTCATCCTCACATAGCTTAAGGTCAATCCCCAGCAGCTCCAGGGCCTTCCTCGAGTCCCTGCTGGGACCCTCTGGGATTAGGACGCAGCAGGAGGTCGCGCCGAGGTGCCTTAGAAGCTCGCATGTTAAAAGCCCTGATGAGACAGCGTCAAGATCAGCATTGCCATGCGTAACGACCATTAAGGCCTTGCCAGAGACCATCTGCTTTACATGAACTAAGAAGTCCATGACTTGTAAGGCTCCATTAAGGCCGAGCTCCAGGGCCTATTCACGCCCCGCCAGCCTTAGGCTGGACCTGTCCAGCCCCCTTCTGAACGATCGCCTGGAGCTCCGAGGCCAGCCTCTCCAGCTCTCCCTTCACTAGGTCCTCTTGGTTCTTGAGCGCCTTAATCTTCAGCTCAAGCTCCTCCTTTCTGTCCTGAAGCTCCTTTACCAGCTCAGCTTTGGTGGACCTCACCAGTATAAAGCCTGTCATCCTATAGACCTCAGCGTCGTCAGAGAGTCCGTTAAGCCTCTCGAGGACCTTCTCCACCTCGCTTAAGGAAGACTCGGCCGCAAGCCTCTGCTGAACAATCGTGTTATAGGTGTCCCTTAGCTGAAGGTACTTGTTGTACTTTACCTCAGCCTCGGGCGGCACCCTCTCGACCAAGGCCGCACTCCCACCACCTTAAGTTGGGGCGGGATAATATAGGAATATCCGACTAAAAGACGAAACCAGGCCGCAGGGAGCCTATCCAACCACCCAACAAGGACGGCCAAGATAAAGGAATTTATATCACTGCGCGCTTAAAACGTTTTGGCGGTGCTGAAAAATTGTCAATCGCGTATAGTCCGTTAGTACTGGCAGCGAACTCATTCATAATAGTGCCAATGATCATCCTGGCCCTCCTCGTCGGGGTCATAGTGTTGCTCAGGGTAGCCCTGAGGGCCAGGACAGACATAGAGAGGCATGAGCCCTACAAGTACCTGCCCTTCGAGTCCTCTAACCCACCTCGTGGAGTTGGGAAGTCCAGGATTACGTTCCAGTACTTCGGTTACCTCATAATGTTCCTTGCCGTGGAGCCCATGGTGGTTCTCCTGACGTTCCTCACAGCTGCCTCAAGGAACTACAGCGGTGACCTGCTCCTCCTTTACCTCATACTTGTGGCGGTCCTGGCCCCGCTCCTCGCCTACGGGGCCTACGTGTCTAAGAGGGCCTCTGAGTGGGGGGTGTAAGCCTTGGCACAAGCCAGCCAAGCCAAGGAGGAAGGCCGCGCCTATATAGGTAACCTTGACGTAGCGGCGCAGCTGGCCAAGGAGCACCTGATAAAGGGGACCATAGCCAAGGTCATTGATTGGGCCACGGCCTTCAGCCTCTGGCCCGTCCACCTTATGACTAGCTGCTGCGGTTGCGAGATAGGCGCAGCGTGGGGTCCCAGGTTTGATAACGAGAGGTATGGATCGCTTCCGTGGGTTGGGCCAAGGCAGACGAACCTCATAATAATAGAGGGCACTGTCACCAAGAAGATGGCATGCACTGTCAGGCTCACATGGGAGCAGATGCCCTACCCCAAGTTCGTGATAGCCATGGGCGCCTGCGCCCTCGACGGTGGCATATTCTATAACAGCTATAACATAGTGAGGCCGTGGCAGGTCGTCCCTGTCGATGTCTACATACCTGGCTGCCCGCCGAGGCCAGAGGCCGTCGCCAGGTCGATCGTTGAGCTACAGAGGATGATAAGAAGTCGTGGTCTGGCGTCAAAGTGGGTGGTTGAGGGGGTCAGGAAGGACCTCAAGTACGTCCTCCCCAAGGAGAACCTGTGCGGCTGGAGGGGTGAGAAGGTTGAGCTCTAGCGGCGCCCCAGCCCCTAGGCCTCAGCAGCCCCCTGCCCCGCAGGCCCCTAAGCCACAGGCCCCTCCGCAGCAGCCGCAGCCGCCTGAGGCGTGGAAAGCCTTCGCTGAGAAGCTCAAGGACCTGAACCCCGTCTATGAGCCTGCCAGGGGCTACCTAGACTTCGTCGTAAGGCCTGACCAGCTGATCGAGGCCGCGAAGAGGCTCAAGGAGATGGGCTTTGACCACGTGATATCCGTTGGAGCTGTCGACTACCCTGCAAAGAAGCAAATAAAGGTCATGTATCACGTTACCAGCTACCTCAATGAGGAGCTCTCAAAGTACGTCGTATCGCTATCAACCTATGTTAACAGGGACAATCCGCGTGTCCCGAGCCTAACTAGCGTCTGGCTCAGCGCAGAGTTCCATGAACGTGAGGAGTATGAGATGTTCGGCATAATCTTTGAGGGCCACCCAGACCTGAGGCCTCTCCTGCTGACCCCTGTTGTGGCGGCCCTAAGGCCTCTCAGGAAGGACTTCGTCGTGCCCGAGGAGAGCGACGACATAGAGGTGGACTCCGAGGCCTTTAATGCCACCAAGTGGTGGTGAGCCATGAGCTCGCAGACTGGCGTTCAGGGCTCTGAGGTCCCCCGGCTGCCAGGCATGGTTGTGAGGCCTGTTGAGAGGAGGGTCTACGAGGTCCAGATAGGGCCAGCTCACCCCGGCTCGGGCCACATGAGGATATTCGTCGAGGTTGACGGGGACGTAATGACTAGGGTTGACCCAGACATAGGTTTCGTTCACAGGACCATGGAGAAGCTGGCTGAGGGAAGGGACTGGATAAAGAACATACCCCTCTTTGAACGTATGGCGATACTTGACGCCTGCAACATAACCCTGCCATATGTTGAGGCCGTGGAGAGGCTCCTGGACCTTGACCCGCCTGAGAGGGCCAAGTACCTCAGGGTACTCCTGTGTGAGATAAACAGGATAGCCAGCCACCTCTACGGCTTTGGCATATTCGGCGTATTCCTTGGGCACTCTACGCTCTACATGTGGGCCTTCGGGGACAGGGAGGTGTTTGTCCAGCTCGCGGAGGACCTAACAGGCGCTAGGCTAACGCACTCTTACCCGGTCTTCGGCGGCGTCAGGCGCGACATACCTGATGACTTCCCGCAGAACGCAAGGAAGGCCACGAGGTATATGAGGGGAAGGCTTGACGAGTACGCTAAGATATTCCTCAACAACCCCAATATAAGGAGCAGGCTCGAGGGCGTGGGCGTGCTCAGCAAGAACAGGGCGGCGGAGCTCGGCGTAGTGGGGCCTAACGCGAGGGCCAGCGGGATAAAATATGACGTAAGGCTTGTTGAGCCCTATGAGGCCTACGACAGGCTTGACTTCGAGATACCGATATTCGAGGAGGGGGACGCGCTGGCGAGGGCCTGGCAGAGGGTTGAGGAGATCAAGCAGAGCCTCAACATAATCGAGCAGGTAGTTGACTGGCTTGAGAAGCACCCGCGTGAGGGGTTCATGCATGATAAGTTCTGGAAGACCGCGCCTAAGCTCTACAGGGACGTCTATGAGGGCAAGATAGATTACGCTGGCAAGTACCGCGTTAAGCTGATGCCCCTATTCGCCACCCTGAAGGTGCCGGCCGGTAAGGCTTCGGCGAGGGTTGAGGCTGGGAGGGGTGAGATGTTCTACTATGTGGAGAGCGACGGTAAGGACGTCCCGTACAGGGTCAGGGTCGTGTCGCCCTCGTTCAGGAACGTCATAGCTTTTAAGTACGTAATGCCTGGGCACAGGCTCATGGACCTGCCCGCTATCTACGGCAGCTTTGATTATTTCCCACCTGAGTGGGACAGGTGATGAGAGATGTCAGGGATACAGGTCCTCAGTGATATAGGTTGGGGGATACTTCACTACATCATTTTCTACCCGCCCGTCTACCAGTACGTGATAATACCCGGCTTCGCCGCAGCCCTCATTATAGTGATCTTCATCATATGGTTTGAGAGAAAGGCCGCCGCCAGGGTCCAGATGAGGTATGGCCCGCTTGAGATAAGCCCCCGCACGGGCGGGGCCACGCAGCTGATAGCTGACCTGTTAAGGTACACAGTGCAGGAGATAATAGTCCCCGCCACGGCTGACTTCCTTCCGTTTATACTGGCACCCAACATCGCTGTAGTGCTGGCCCTCCTCCCCATGGTCGCGGTGCCCATGACCTCGATAAGCGAGTACTGGCCTATACCCATGGGCTATAGTCTCCTCATAGCGGTGGCCCTCTCTACGTTATCCCCGATATTCATAGTTATGCTTTCATGGGCTAGCAACAACAAGTTCGCAGTAGTAGGCGGGCTAAGGGAGTCATTCGTTATAGTGGCCTACGAGCTCATAGCCGTCATAAGCCTGCTCGCCGCCACGCCCATGACAGGAACCTTCAACATGGTCACGATAGTTAACGACCAGCTTAGCGGCAGGTGGCTAGGGCTGCTTAACCCAATAGCGCTCCTCACGGCGTTCATAGCCGTGCTCATGTCGACCAGCGGCTTCCCGTTCGAGATACCCGACTCAGAGAGCGAGCTGGTGGCAGGGCCGTACACCGAGTACTCGGGCCTCATGTATGGCCTCAACATGGGCGCCGCGTACATAAGGAGATGGGCCTTCAGCGTTCTCATAAGCCTGGTCTTCCTGGGAGGCTGGGCCCCCTATAGGCCAACGCCAGGCCTCGTAACGGGCTACCTGGTGCCGAGCCTGATAGTGACGGTCAAGGCAATTATAGTCATGGCGATAATGAGCTTCCTTAGGGCGGTCTATGGCAGGTACAGGCTTGATCAAGCCCTAAGCCTAGCATGGGAGGTGATGATACCCTTGACCCTGGCAGCCTTCGGCATCAGCCTAGCCGAGGCCTACTTCGGCGTTGTTCCGTGAGGAGGTGAGGGAAGGTGCCCGCGAGACCTGTAATTAAGAGGAGTCCCCGGGTCACGTTCTTAGGCAGAGCCATAGCGGGCAACCTGGGGGCGCTGATAGTTGGAGTCAAGTACTTCATAGACCCCAACAGGATAACGCTGCTCTACCCCCATGAATACATGAAGCTCAGGCAGGGGTACAGGGGCTACATCGTCCTGAAAATGGACCTCTGCATAAGCTGCAGCTCCTGCGCGAGGATATGTCCAGCGAGGGCCATGAAGATGTTATCCGTACAGGTCAAGGATAAGAAGACGGGGCGCATCATGAAGAAGAAGTACCCCGTCATAAACTACAACAGGTGCATATTCTGCGGCTACTGTGTAGACGTATGTCCGACCGAGGCGCTTTACCACGTGCCATACCACGATATAGTGTACTTCAACATGGCCGACATGATACTTACGCTCGAGGACATACAGAAGGAGCCCGAGTTCATAACCGCTAAGGAGGGCGTACCCGTAAAGTACGTTTACGACGAAAAGAGGGGCCTCGTGAAGGTCGCCGCTGAGGAGGAAGGGAAGCCTCCTCAGCAGACGGAGAAGTCAAAGGAGGGTGAGACCGCATGAGCGGCACGTCCTTTGACCTACCGCTCTTCGTGGCGGTCATGGGGGTCGCCGCAGTGGCTTCCGCCTACCTGGTGATCAGGGCTAGGGACCTGGTCTACGCAAGCGTGGCCCTAGCCGTCCTTGGCTCGCTGACGGCGTCCATACTTGCCCTGCTGGGCCTTGGCATAGTTGCGGCCTACATTGTGTTAGTATATGTCGGGGCCGCTGTCATGTTTATCGTAATTACAATTAGCATGCTGGGACCTAAAGGCATGGAGGAGCAAGAGGCCATGAGAGGGGTGATAGTGGCCTCGACCGCCGCCGTTTTCGTGCTTATACTGGTCTTTGGGCTGAGGCTTTACGACCTCTATGCAGTACCCGCTTCGGTCAGCGTTCAGCTCGCCGCCTCGGAGGCCCTCAGCAAGTACCTCCCAGTTTTAGCGCTAATACTCATAGGTCAGGCCGCCACAATCGTTGAGGCTATAGCTATTGCGAGAAGGGGTGAGAAGAAGTGATAATTGTTGATCAGCTCTCAGCGCTAATAGCCTTCATAACCTCTGCGCTGGTCATAGCTATAGGCTCCTATGGCCTCGCCTCGTCAAATAACCTGCTGAGGCAGCTACTATCTGTGGAGGTGATATTTAACGGCCTTCTCCTCCTCGTCCTCCCTATTCTAATTGGGGACCCCTATATGGCCACGTACTTCGGCATAGTGGTCGTTTCTATAGCGTCGGTTGAGGTGGTCGTGGTGGTCGCCATAATATTGGCTTTCATGAGGGCTTACAGGACCCTCTCAAGCTCGGACCTTGAGGAGAAGGAGGTGTGAGGGGATGATACTTCAGGCCCCCCTGCTATGGGTCTCGATCGTCCTCCCCATAGCAATTGGTATAATAGCATGGCCCATTAGAAGTAAGACAGGCCTTCACGCCCTCTTTTACCTAAGCTCGGCATCGCTGTTGATACCTTTAGTCGTCGTGCTTTATAGTTACGCTAGCGGCGTTCTGGAGAGCGGCAGCGTCGTTGATCCGCTGATCATCAACGTTACTAAATACTCGATAGGTACCATAGCGCTTGGAATTGATGGCCTCTCAGCCCCAGTAATCATAGGCCTCTCCGTAGTGACGGCTTTCGTCGCAATCTATAGCATAAGGTACATGGAGACGAGAATTGATGAGATGCAAAGACATGGCGAGAGGGTGCCAGGATTAGGCACGTACCTCCTGCTTTACAACATCTTCGCCGCCACCATGTTAGGTCTCGCCTACTCCACAAACCTAGTAGAGTTTTACGTATTCCTCGAGGGCAGTCTGATATCGTCGTTCCTCCTCATAGCCTTCTACGGCTACGGCGACAGGCGCAGGATAGCGCTGCTCTACTTCGTCTGGACACATGTGGGCGCCGTGGTCTTCCTCACAGGCGTGCTGTACCTGGGCCTGCTGCTTCACGGCTTCAATTACCTCGTGCTAACTGAGGGACAGCTCAGGTCCATAGGTTCTGTGGAGTACATAGGCGCCGCGGCCACGCTTATAGCGGCCCTCATGTTGTTCGGCCTCTTCGTAAAGATGGCGATATTTGGCGTCCACATGTGGCTCCCGTACGCCCACGCCGAGGCCCCAACGCCGATATCAGCGCTGCTCTCACCTAACCTCATAGGCCTCGCGGGTTACGCCATAGCCAGGTTCATGATACCGCTGTTCCCGACCCAGATGTTGAGCTGGAGGCCGTTCCTGCTGGGGCTAGCCTTCACTACTATAGTCTACGCGGGGCTGGTCGCTCTAAGGCAAGCTGACTTCAAGAGGTTCCTCGCCTACTCGAGCATCAGCCAGATGGGCTACATGCTCCTGGGACTTTCAACGTTAAACCCGTACGGGATAACAGGGGCCATGCTGATTTACCTGTCACACGCCATAGGTAAGGCCGTGCTCTTCATGACAGCAGGCGTGTTCATAACTGAGCTTGAGGGGCTGAGGGACATAGGCAGGATGGGAGGCCTTGCGAGGAGGTACCCGCTTGTCGCCTCGCTTGCGCTCTTCGGGTTCATGAACCTAGCAGGTCTGCCTCCGAGCGTTGGCATGTGGAGCGAGATATTCATAGTGCTTGGCGTCGTCAACTCCTACCTCTTCAGGGGCTATGAGTACATGTTCGGCTTGTCGCTCCTTCTGATAGTAGCGCTCACGGTAACAGCCGCCTACTCCTTCATAACTATGAGGAGGATCTTCTACGGCCAGCCGAGATCAGAGGTGGAGGCACATGAGGTCGTAGACGGCTTCAAGATCTCGATGCTTGCCATAGCCCTGTTCAGCGTGGTGTTCTTCCTAGCTATAGACCCGCTTACCTCAGGTCTCTCCTTTGCCGCGTCGCATGTTGTACTCCTGAATGGCCTCATGGGGGGTGTGAGCTGAATGACCCAGGTAGTGTATGCCTCCTGGTGGATTTGGTCCTGGACCTGGCTGGCCCCATTTGTTGGGGCCGGCCTGCTGGCCCTGCTCTGGCTTGCAGGCGTTAGGAGGGAGAGGGTCTACGGGCTCATCAGCGTGCTGAGCGTCCTGGCCAGTGCCATAATATCGTCAATAGCCCTGTACTATGTGCTCGCGCAGCACGAGGTGATATACGCCACAACGCCCTGGTACTGGGACTCTGTCCTGAAGGTAAGGGTCGGAACCTACCTTGACGGCCTAGGCGCAATAATGGCCGTCGTGGTCTCATGGCTGAGCTTCCTCATAGACGTCTACAGCCTTGACTACATGAAGGGCGACTGGGGCGTCCAGAGGTACTTCTTCTTCATATCCTTCTTCGTCGGCAGCATGATGCTCGTCGTCACCGCCAGCAACCTCGTGCTCATGTTCATAGGATGGGAGGGCACAGGCCTCGCCAGCTACGCCCTCATAGGCCACTGGTACACTGACGAGGAGGAGTACTGGGTCGGCGTGCCTGGCTCCACGGCCCTTGGGAAGCCGATGTACTTCGAGCCCAGCACGAGCGGCGTGAGGGCCATACTGTTCACGAGGGTGGGCGACGTAGGCTTCCTAGTAGGCATGACCGGCCTCTTCACGCTCGTGGGCTCCATGAGCATACCGACTATAGCAAACAGCGCTGGGAGCTGGATGGGTCAGCTGGCCGCCAAGGACCTGCTGGCGCTGTTCCTATTCGTGTTCACGCTGGGGGCCCTCTCGAAGAGCGCCCAGTTCCCGTTCTCGGAGTGGCTTGTGACCGCTATGACGGGTCCCACGCCTGTATCGGCGCTAATACACGCAGCCACCATGGTCAAGGTGGGCGTCTACTACATGCTCAGGTTCGCCCCGATATTCTTCGCTGGCGCCCTCGCTGCGGCGGCGCTGGGCTACACAGGTGCGGTGGCAGAGGTCCACCAGTACTTCCTCCTGGTGGCCAGCATAGCCGCGGTGACCCTGTTCATGATGGCCACTATGGCGATAGTTAACCATGAGTTCAAGCTGGTCCTAGCCTTCTCCACAGCTGAGTACCTCGGCTACATGATATTGGCCGTAGCAGTTGGCGGGCTGGCTGTGACAACCGGTAACTACACTATAATGGCTGACGCCGAGATGGCCGGCCTCGCAATGCTGATCGCCCACGCGGTGTTCAAGGCCGCCCTCTTCCTGGTAGCCGGCTACGCCCTTCACGTCGCGCACAGCAGATTCATAGATGACATGGGCGACTACTGGAAGTATATGAAGTGGACAGGGGTGTCCGCGTGGCTCGCAGGCCTCAGCCTAGCTGGGGTGCCGCTCTTCGCAGGCTTCTTCGGCAAGGAGCTGGTGCTAAGTGACGTAGCCAGGGCCGGGGTGCTCTCCCTGTACCTCCTGGCGGTCGTAACGGTCTTCTTCACCGCTGCTTACATAACGAGGCTCCTCGTGAGGGTCTTCCACGTGCCTCCGCTCATCTCTCACCATGATAGCGAGCACCTTGAGGAGGCCCCCATACTCATGCTGGGCCCCTACGCGCTGCTAGGCATCGCGTCACTGATAATAGGCCTTGCATGGTTCTTCGTCGGCTACTGGGTCGCCCACGGCGTCTTTGAGACCCTTGACATAAAAGCCTTGCCCTCGTTCACGGTGCCTGTTGACATACTTACGGTGCTCATAAGCGCCCTGGTCATCATCGAGATAATCGCTGTGGCGCTCGTCTACGTTAGGAGGCATCACCTAGTAGACCTACTGCAGCGGAGCTCCATCCTCAGGGGGATCCACGGCTTCCTGTTCAACAGGTGGTACGTCAACTCTGCCATATATTACCTCTTCGTCGACTCCTTTGCCGGCCTCTCCTGGCTGCTAAACGTCATTAACAGGGCCATAGACCTCTTCTATCACTTCGTCCTGCCCAAGGCCGGAGAGCTCACCTCGAGGGGCCTCAGGGCCCTCTTCAGAGGCCGCACAGACTACATATTGACTATGTATCTCTTCATGCTAGTGTTGACAGCCCTTATCGTCATGTTGGCCTGGAGGTGATGAGAGGTGTGGGAAGAGTCAACCGTTGAGTTCCTGCTTTACCTCACTCTTGCTGCCTCGCTCATAGCGCCTGTCACCTCGCCCCTTGGCAGGCGTGAGAACGTGGCCCCAGCGATAGTGGCGGCTATCGGGGTTGGGTCCTTCGCTACCCTCTCAGGTCTACTCCTTTACGCGACCGCCAGCGCCCCCGTGCAGTTCTACGGCGGCCTCGTAGTTCAGGACTCCTTCACGTCCCTCTTGCTCCTGGGCGCAGCGCTCGCTGCCATAACCTACATGATAGCGATAGGCGTCGAGGGTCTTCAGTGGGCCAGCAGCCCATCGCTTTACAGCCTCATAACTCTCACGCTGTTCGGCTCCTTCTTCCTGGCTGGCGCTGCCAATCTCCTCGTCATACTCGCGTCCTGGCTCCTGGTCTCCGTTGTAAGCTATGTCGTAATAGCTTCATCGGATGTAAAGGAGGCTAAGGGCGCCGCCGTAAGGTACGCATTCGTTGGCATAGTTGCTACGCTTATCCTGGCCACGTCGCTGGCCTTCTACTCGATAGCCTCAGGCTCGTACGTCCTCTCGCTCACCCCCCTGGGCGCAGGGTCAGGCGCTGCAAGGGAGGTCGCTGCGCTCTCGGTTATCCTCTTGCTGGCAGCCCTGGGCTTCAAGGTGGGCCTCTTCCCCTTCCACTGGTGGCTACCGAGCGTCTATGGCAGGGGCGACGGGAGGACCGTCTCATTTGTGGCAGCCGTCGTTAAGCTGGCGTTCATAGCCGTCCTCGGCAGGGCCCTGCTGGTGCTCTCCTACGGCTCCCCGCTCGCGGGCGATGTGGCCTTGACCGTTGCAGTACTTGCGGTGGCCACCATGACCTACGGTAACGTCGCTGCCTTCACCTCCAGGGACCTCCAGGTGATATTGGCCTACAGCTCCATGGCCCAGGTGGGCTACATACTCGCGGCCCTGGCGGCCGCCGCCTACTTCGCCGGTAACCTAGAGCTCTTCATGCTCAGGCTAGCCCTTTATGCAGTAGCGCTGCAGTCGATAGCGTACGCCATAGCCAAGGCGCCACTCTTCGCCTTCACGGGCTCCACCGCGCGGGAGCTTGAGAGGCTGAGGGGTCTCATGGGGGTCAGCCCTACAGCCGCTGTGTCTGCGTCGGTGCTCCTCTACAGCCTCCTCGGCGTCCCGCCGCTGCTGGGCTTCTGGGGTAAGCTCTACCTCTTCCTATCAACCTCAGGCTACACTGTATGGCTCACCCTGGCAGCCCTCATAAACAGCGGTGTGAGCGCAGTTTACTACATAATTGCCTCAAGGGAGCTGCTAACCAAGCAGGAGCGCCCGCCTACTCCACCTGCCATGAAGTATAATATAGCCCTTGTCATAGCTGCGCTGCTAATCCTGGTCCTAGGTATTGTAGCACCTCTCTTCATGAGCTCCCTGATATCAGTATACCTTTGAAGTTTTTCTCCTTCTTCCCTTTCCCTTATCTAAGCAAGCCGTTAACCTCAGTCTACACGGATCGTAAGCAGAGTAAAGGCATAAACTGAAGAAAGGTGGTGCCGCCGCCGGGGTTTGAACCCGGGACCTCCGGATCCCCCAGGCCCCCTCGACTTCGGTGTTAGGGGCCGTATGAGTCCGGCGCTCTTACCCGCTGAGCTACGGCGGCACCATAGAGGCTTAGGTACTACGTACCTATAAGGCTTCTGCCTTTCCGCTGAGCCCCGGAGGTCTCCGGCTAGGTCTGTAGCTAACTGAGTTGCCTCAGTGTTCTTTATCACAAGGAACTACATAAACGAGGGGTCAGAATGAGGTCAGGCAACAAGCGAGGTCTCAGAGTAATATCGTTTAAGCTTGACGTTGATACTCTTGTGCAGCTTGACTCAGCTGCCCTGAAATCCCGCAAGTACAGAAGTGAGCTCATAAGGGACGCCATAAAGAGGTACCTTGAGGCCCTCAGTGAGAGAAACCCTTGAGATCTGTGTATCGATACATAATAAATGTATAGTTACCTTTTTAAATATACTGCTTCCTTCGCCTTAAGAGAGGAGGCCTGATGAGGCGCTCCGTCCCCTTGTGGACCTACCTTGTGGTGGGCCTTGTAATCGGGCTTGTGGTGGGCGCTGGGACAGGATATTACGCTGCCCAGAAGAGGGTCGCCAGCACGACCACTACCCCTGCGGTAACTACGACCTCCACAAAGACCCCTGCGGTCGCGCCTTCCCCCTTCGCCGTGGGGGCTGCTGGCACGCTCAAGTTCGCCTTCACAGAGCTCCTTAACCTCATGGGCTATTACTACCCAGGGGTAACGTTAGGCCAGCCCCTGTTCGCCGGGAGCGGCGAGGTAGCCCATAAGGAGGCGACCACTCAGGTGTTCAGTCTGGTCGCCAGCGCTGACACCACGACAATACCCAGCGTCCTCTTCCCTAACTATGCCAACTATGAGATAGCCTTCGGCGTGACCCAGATGGTCATAATAGTTGACCTGGAGACCTCGGCAGGCAAGGAGGTCTATTCACTCTGGAGGCAGGCTCAGCAGGAGACGCCCTTTAGCGCCCAGTGGAACCAGACTTGGAGGGAGATATTCGACATCATAGCCCTCTACCCCAACACCACAGTCGGGGTCTCAAACCCCTTCACGGACCCGAGCGGCTACCAGGCCCAGTGCGTCCTCAAGCTCGCCGGCCTCGCCTTCATGAACAACGCCTCCTACTACTGGGACGCTGTCTATAACCATGTGAGCAAGTACCAGATGAGGAACACCGAGATAGACCTGCTGACGCTGATGTACACTAACAGCTCGGTCCAGTTCATACTGTCCGCGTACACCTCTAACGCCATACCCCAGACCCAGTACTACCAGCAGAAGGGCTTCAACATGACCTACATAACGCTGCCGCCGCTCATAAACCTCGGCAACCTCAGCTACGTCAGCTTCTACCACAAGGTCAACGTTACGTGGACCGAGCTCGGCAAGACCGAGACCTTCACCTGCAACCCCGTTGTGTACACGGTAACGATACCGCTCAGCGCGCCTAACCAGCAGGCGGCTGTCGACTTCCTTCTCCTCCTCTTCAGCCCTGCCGGCCAGAACGTGCTTAAGGAGTACGGCATAAACCCAATAGTCCCTGGCGTCGTGTACGGCAACTACTCGGCCGTGCCAGAGCCGCTGAGGCCCTTCGTGGTGCCGCTGGCCAACGTGAGCTACCTCTCATCAATGTTCCCAGGGACTTCACCTTGAGGGTGAAGCCTGAGATCTTCGTCCTTGCCCTCTCAATAATGGGGGGACTGCTGCTTCTCTTCTTCTCCTACCCGATAGCGGTCCTAGCCCTCGTTGGAGGCGAGGGGCTCCTGGAGGCCCTCAGCGTAAGGACATTTGAGCTGGCGCTCCTTGTGACCATAATTACGTCAACCATAGCCGCCATAGCCTCAGTGATCTTCGGTGTCCCCCTGGCGTACCTGCTGAGCAGGTTCAACTTCAGGGGCAAGGGCCTGATAGAGGCCCTGGTAGACCTGCCTATAGCTGTGCCTCACATAATAGTTGGAGTCATGATAGTCTTAGCGTTCTCCTGGTACGTCGGCCTTGGCCCACTCCTCCACAAGCTAGGGATAAACGTAGTGGACACCATCCTAGGCGCAGCGCTGGCGGTGACTTACGTCTCGGCCACTTACACGGTGCGCGTGGTAGAGACTGCGATAAGCTCGCTTGACCCAGAGCTCGAGCTGACGGCTATGAGCTTAGGTGCTTCAAGGGGAAGGACGTTCCTCAGCATAGTGCTCCCTAAGATCTGGAGGTCGATAGTCGGGGGAGCCCTGACTTCCTGGGCCAGGGCAGCCTCTGAGGCAGGGGCCCTCTTCATAGTTGCCTACGAAGTCTACTTTGGGAAGAGCCTTGTCTACCCGGCCCCAGTCGCGATATATGAGGCCTTCGTGGGGCTCGGCATCCTAGAGGCGGCTAAGTTCTCAATAGCCATGTTAGTAGTAGTCCTTGGCATCTTCGTGTTGGGCAGGGCCCTCCTTGAGATCAGGAGGGGGACCAGGGCTGGGGGCTAAGCTAAGGCTTGAGAATGTGGTGACTAGGATAGGCGCGTTCACGCTGGGACCGGTGAATCTCGAGGTGGGCGACGGCGAGGTGGCGCTGATATTTGGCCCTAACGGAGCCGGGAAGTCAACGCTCCTTAAGACGATACTTGGCCTCTACAGGTCTGAGAGAGGCAGGGTCCTGATAGACGACATAGACGTAACCAACGTGCCCGTGAACAGGAGGGAAGTGGGCTATGTGCCTCAGTCCCTGGCCCTATTTGATCACATGAGCGTGAGGGACAACATAGAGTTCGGGCTTAAGGTAAGGGGGGTGCCAAAGGAGGAGAGGGAGAGGGCCGTCAAGGAGGTGGCTGAGAGGCTACACATAGAGGACCTCCTTGACAGAAGGGCATCAGAGCTGTCATGGGGACAGGCCCAGAGGGTGGCGATAGCCAGAGCCGTAATTACGAGGCCAAAGGTCTTGCTCCTGGACGAGCCTGCCTCAGGCCTTGACCCCTGGTCCGCTGACTACCTGGCCGACCTAATAGTGTACGTGAGGGATGAGTTAAAGGTCGCAACTGTAGTGGTCAGTCAGTACGCAGGGAAACTCCTCAGGGCCTCGACGAGGCTCCTCTTCATGAGCAACGGCAAGCTGTACGACCTGGGCCCCGTGGAGAGGGCCCTCAAGAGCCCGATGAAGGCAGAGGCGGCTGCCTACCTAGGCTACGACAACGTGATACCCTGCAAGGCGCTTGGGAACCTATGCGAAGGCTCTAAGTCACTGGCCCTGAGGTACAGCTCCGTGCAGGTAAGCGAGGCCCCTTGTGATGGACTTCAGCTCAAGGGCCGGCTTGAGCAGATATATGCCGATGTTGATGGATCCCTTAAGGCTAGGGTTGACCTGAACGGCGTTAAGGTTACAGGGCTGCTGAGGGGCAAGGTGGAGGACAGGCACGTCAATGTGTGCATAAAGATCGACAGCGCTGCCCTAGTTGAGTGATTAGAACATGACGTGGAGCCGGGGCCGGGATTCGAACCCGGGAGATAACGGGTCTCCGCTGCCACTGCAGCCCGCCGCCTTGGACCGCTCGGCCACCCCGGCTCCAGTAAGCGCCCTGGGCCCGTAGGTTAAGACCTTTTGTGGCTAGGCCTAGAGCTTGTGACCCAGGCCTTAGTATATGGTCTGGTCAACATTAGCCGCGACTTACTATTAAGGCGATAGGAGCCCAAGTTCCAAAGAGCCCTCAATGGGACAGGACAGCGCCTTGAGCGTATAGAGCTGTGAAGCCTGCTCGCACCAGTTGCTGAATCCTTTCATAACTTGAAAGATTAACGAACTAGCTGAGTTAAGACAAGCCTTAAAAACCATTGACCTCAACTCTCCACCAGTGCCCGACGAGGGCGTTACCGAATGGGAGAGGGGCCGGCCCCTAGAAGGGAGGAGGTTCTGTCGGGGCTCTCCCGCTTCACAGATAAAGAGCACCTAGGTAGGTTGGCTAGGATAGCCGATGTAGGCCTCCTAGGCTGGCTACTTGAAGTCGCCGAGCTGGTCCAGCCCTCTCTCATATACGTAAACACGGGCTCGCCCGAGGACCTTGATTACGTGAGAAGAAAGGCCATTGAGGACAAGGAGGAGCTGCCCACTAAGTACAGGCTTAAGACAGTTCACTTCGACGGGGTCTATGACCTGGGAAGGGACCTCAAGAACACCAGGATCCTGGTGCCAGCGGGCGTCAGTTATCCCCTCATAAACACGTTAGAGAGGGAGAAGGGGCTCACGGAGATAAAGGAGCTCATGAAAGGCGTCATGAAGGGGGGGACGATGTTCGTCTCCTTCTACTGCTTTGGCCCCAGGGGCTCACCGCTCACCAGCTACGGCGTCCAGGTAACGGACTCTGCCTACGTTGTTCACAGCGAGAACATACTGTACAGGCCCTGCTACGACGCGTTCACCTCCGATAGGCCTCCAAGGAACTACATGAGGTTCCTCCACGCTACGGGTGAAAGGAACGAGCTCGGCTGGAGCAAAAACTATGAGATGAAGAGAATTTACATAGACCCTGAGGACAACATAACTTACAGCGTTAACACTCAGTACGCTGGGAACACCGTTGGCCTTAAGAAGCTGGCCCTCAGGCTCTGCGTAAACCAGGGCGCCAAGGAGGGCTTCCTCTGTGAGCACATGTTCATCGCTGGGATTAGGGGGCCGGGCGGAAGGGTGACCTACGTGACTGGGGCCTTCCCTGCAGGCACTGGGAAGACCTCAACTGCCATGGTGGCTGACCTACTGGTGAGCGATGACCTTGCTATAGTGTATGCACGTGAAGGGGCTGCAAGGGCCATAAACCCGGAGGTCGGCTCCTTCGGGATAATAGATGGCGTAAACCCAGAGGACGACAAGGAGATCTATGACATCCTGCTGGACCCGGAGACCGAGGTCATCTTTAGCAATATTCTGCTTACGGACGACGGCGAGCCCTGGTGGAGGGGCAGGCCTGAGCCCCCGAGGCCTGGCATGAATTACGCAGGAAGATGGCCTCCCGAGGGGGCTAGCGCTGACAGTGAGCAGCCATCGCACCCTAACGCGAGGTTTACAACGTACTTGAGGTACTTCAAGAACCTCGACCCCAGGATCAACGACCCTGACGGGGTCCCAGTGGAGGCCATGATCTTCGGGGGCAGGGACTCAGACACCAACGTACCCGTTGAGGAGGCGTTCAACTGGGTCCACGGCAACGTCACTAAGGCCGCCTCGCTTGAGAGCGAAAGGACTGCTGCCGTCATAGGGAAGGTCGGTGAGAAGGTCCTGAACCCTTACGCCATACTTGACTTCCTGCCCTTCTCGCCGGGCAGGTTCCTTCAGCTTCACATAGAGTTCGGCAGGAGGCTTACCAAGGAGACCAAGGTTTACAGCGTCAACTACTTCCTGAGGGACGCCCAGGGCAGGTTCCTTAACGACAAGTCAGATAAGCGTGTTTGGCTGAAGTGGATAGATCTGAGGGTCCACGGTGACGTGGACGCGGCCGAGGCTCCCACAGGCTACATACCCCTCTATGAAGACCTTGTGAGGCTCTTTGACAGCGTCCTGGGCAAAGAGTACAGGGAGGAGGCCTACAGAGAGCAGTTCAAGATAAGGGTCACGAAGCAGCTTGAGAGGCTTGAGCGGGTGGTCAGCGTCTATAGGGAGATCTACGATACCCCGAGGGAGTTCTTCGACGTAATGGACTGGCAGAAGAGGAAGCTGGAGGAGGCCAAGGCCAGGTACGGCGACTACATAGATCCGTTTACATTAAATAAGTAAAGCTGGCTAGACGTCAGGCTTCGCCTCACATAGAGGGCCTGCCGGGGCCCACCCTATGACCTTCGCCAGCTCTACGACCCGTCTGACGGCCCTCTCCACGAGGTCCTCTGGGACCCTGGGCACACCCGTCCCCACTACGAGGGCCCTCCTGGTCGAGGGCCTCACGGAGGTCAGCGTTGAGTCCCTGTGGGCATAGATGTGGACAACGGTCCCTGAGGAGTCAACCATTATTGGATAGCCTCTGGGCAGGGGCTGCTCCTTCCCCCCTATTGGCATAAACCTCTCGCCAGCCTCGCTGAGCCTTACGACAAGGGGAAGCCTCAGGAGGTCAAGGTCATAGATTCCTATAGGCACCAAGGTCTCTAGTGAAGCCACGTTGCCCGCGTCTACGAGCGGGCTCACCCTAGGGAACTCGCCCCTTAGGGCCCTCCTGGCAAGCGCCTCTGAGCTGGGCCTCACCTTGGTCGGGTCTATCCCGAGCCTCCAGTAGAAGTCCCTGTAGGCCCTAACGACGGGGTCCTCCTTAAGGCCCTCAAGGCTCGCTGAGGCCCTGATCACGCTGAGGGCCTTAGCTATGGCCTCAGTTAAGAGGTCTCTTACTACCTCCTTCTGGAGCCCGAGGAACGTGAAGTAGAGGAAGAGGCCCCTGGCCTTGGCCTCGTCAGAGAGCCTTATTAAATCACAGCCGTAGCTCATTACCTTACCACCTGAGCTATCTCGGGCATGAGACCCATGATCATCTGCTGCCTGCTGAGCGCCCTTAGCCACACCCTCCCAGGGCCCGTGACCTTTGCGAACCACAGGCCCTCCTCGCCAAACAACATTGTCCTGAGGCCCCCGACCCTGCTCACCGAGACCCTGACGGAGGAGTCGAAGGCGAGCACGTGACCCGCCTCGGCCTCTACGCTCTCGCCAGGCCCAAGACGGACCTCTATTGCGTCGCCCGTTGCATGGAGGAAGACCTTGCCGGGCCCCCTGAACCTAGCCATCAGAAGCCCCTCCCCTCCCAGCCAGCCGAAGCCAAGCCCCACTAGGGAAGCGTCGTATTTGACGCTGTCCTCAGCCGCCAGGAAGCTCCTGTGCTCCGCTAACACCTCATCCCCTTCAGAGAGGTTTATCTCAACGATCTTGCCTGGAGCGAAGCCCGCCATTGACGCCACCCCGGGGCCCTCAAGCTCGAGGACGAAGAAGGTGGCGCCTGTGAGGGCCCTCTTGAGGCCCGCCAACAGGCCCCCTTTAAGAGATGTTTTGAGCCCCACTGAAGGGGACTTATATATTAGGTGTCCCCCTTCGACGTAGACCTTCTCCCCTGGGCCTAGCTCCACGTCAAGTCTCTGTATGGAGTCCCCTGCTATAGTGAACCTGGCCAAGGCCTAGCCCACTAGGAGGTCTCAGGGACGAGATTAAATGCCTCAGCGCTCAGCATCTCTCATCTCCTTATGGAGTTGTGAGGCAAGCCTTCTCCCCTCCTTCGTAAGGTCGTAGTAGACGCCTGGGGGTTTACCGTCAGCGACCCTTGACTTCACCTTAAGCCACGGCTTGACTGAGGAAGTAACCCTTAGCTTAAGCTGGCCCCTGAACCTGGCCAGGAGACCCATTAACTCAAGGTGCTCGCACGCGGCCTCTACGTCCTCTTCCCTGTAGGCCGGGGCCCAGCCCGACCTGCCTAGAAGCCTCCTGGCCATGAGCCAGGGCGTGTCAGGCCCGTACCTGTATATGTGCACAAGTATCTTCTTCTCTAGGTCGCTCAGCTCCAAGGCCTCAGGCACTAGGTAAGCCTGCCCCTTTAACTTTAATGAGCTTAGCCCTTCTCCAGCATCCTTGACAGGAGATCAAGCATCTCGCCCTCGGTGATGGGCCTCTCGACTTTCTCGCCCCTGAAGGCCCTCTCAGCTCTCTCAGGGAAGCTGAACACTATGGTCCTGAGGTCCCTCTCGGTCAGCAAACCCTCGTACCTTTCAGTGTAAAGGACCTTTCCGCCGTCAGTCAATACGAGAACAGTTGTCGGCGAGGCCTTGACGCCGTACTCTATGAATGTCAAGGCCGCCTTTAGCGAGGTGCAGTTCTGAGTGAACCAGTTGCAGTACGCTATGTAAAGGCCAAAGTCCTTTAAAGTGTCAAGGTTAGAGTCTATGAACGGGTACCAGACCTCGTCATACCTTCTGCATACAGGGCATAGAGAGTTGTCAAAGTAAATGACGGAGACCCTCTCCTTTGGCGTAAGGGGCGAGGCCTCCTCATTAAGGAGCACCCAGGCTCTGCTGGCCTTGTCATATGCATAAACTCCATTAGGCAAACTATCGTCTAGCCTTCCTGTCCTGGCTTTCATGTTGCCCTGACCCGTTGTCCGATGGCCTCAATTAAAAGGCTCACCCCAACAGTCTTTCATTGAAAGTCGTTAAGCTAAGACAGCGACCAGAAGTCCAACAGCCTCTAGCAGGCCAAACATCGTAGCTAGGTTAGCCGTAGCCACGTCCATGCCTTTCCAGGATGGCTCCCTTAGGGCCCCCTTCACGATGCCCATTAGCAGGGGCGCTGAGGCCAGCGAAAGCAGTGACCAGAGAGGCAGAACGCGTAGAACAGAGAAGGCGACCTCTATCGCGTATGCGGCCGACAGGAACGTAAAGTACAGGAGCTTCGCCGCCCTGGCCCCTATTACCGTGGCCAGGGTCTTCACGCCAGCCCTTCTGTCCCTCTCTAAGTCCCTTATGTTGTTGGCCATAAGCACGTTATCTATCAGGAGGGCGAGGGGAAGCCCTACCAGGAGCCCCCTTAAGGCCAGCTCGCCGCTGGCTATGTAATATCCAGTTAGGGTCAACAGGACCGCTGCAAGCATGACAGGTATGTCGCCCAGAGCCCTGTACTTGAGCCCTGGCGGCCCTGAGTAAGTGTATCCCATTACAGCACCTATGATGCCGAGGAGCAGCGCCAGAGGCCTGCCCAGCAATGCCACAACAAGGCCCAGCGCCAAGGCTACTGCCAAGAACGTCAATGAGAGCCTGTAAGCGCCAAGATGTCCTATCTCAGGGTCATACGCAAAATGGTACCTTATGGACGCCACCTCCTTGTCATCTATTCCCCTGCGGAAGTCGTATACGTCATTTATTACGTTAGTGGCCGAGTGTATGAAGAGCTCCCCGATGACAGCTATCAGGAGGGCTAAGACCACCTTAGCAGACAAAGTAAAGACGTTATAGGTTAGAAAGCCCACTACGAGCGTTATAGCGTAGAACGGAAGGGCCCACGGCCTTACTCCGATGAAGAGCCTTCTGGCTCTATTCATCTTATACACCACTTATTAGTGGTTATGCAGTATTTAAACGGTTTTTATGTAAAGGCTGTCCTCATATAACGTAATTACTCAAATAGCCTTTGAGGCCTCTGCTATGTCTGTCTGAAGATCAGGTCTTCTATTAGTTAGGCAACCTAGCTTAAGCGAGTATATAGAATTGTAAAGTGACTTCTTTTCTAGCCTCTGTGGTGCCGCGGCCGGGATTTGAACCCGGGTCACGGGCTCGAAAGGCCCGCATACTGGGCCGGGCTGTACTACCGCGGCACCCATGACCCAAGCGTGTTCAGGGCAAATTAAGTTTTGAGGCCAAGGAGCTCCCTGACCGTCATCCTCACGGCCTCCCTGCTTGTCATTGAGGGGCTCCAGCCCCAGGCCCTCGCCTTACTTATATCAAGCTGCATGTACTTCACGTCGCCCTTCCAGCCCCTGCCACCATCTACGCCGCCGGTAGTGTAAATCCTTGGCGAGAGGCCCATCTCTGAGGCCACTATCGACGCTATCTCCAATACTGATATCCTGTCAGGGCCGCCTACGTTAAACACCTCGTAGGTGACTCCCCTCTCCACGGCCTTCATTAAAAGGCCGTGCATGGCCTCAACTGCCTCGGCCACGTGAACGTAGCTCTTGCTCTGAGTTCCATCCCCCAGTACCTCCAGCTCGGCTGGGTTCCTCCTGAGCTTCTGTATGAAGTCATAAATTGCCCCGTGCGTCTGCCTCCTGCCAACAACGTTAGCCAGCCTGAACGACACAGCTGTCCAGCTGAACGTGTGGGCGTAGCCGCTTATCATTGCTTCCCCCGCGAGCTTTGAGGCGCCGTAGACGCTTATCGGCTCAAGGGGGTAGTCCTCAGGTGTGGGCAGGACCTTGGCATCACCGTAGACCGTGGACGATGAGGCAAACCCTATGACCTTAACGCCGGCAACCCTCATGGCCTCAAGGACATTAAAGGTGACCTCCACGTTGTTCCTGTAGATTGAGGTGGGGTCCTGAGCCCCCAGCCTGACCTCGGGGTTCGCGGCCAGGTGAAAGACGGCGTCTGCTCCCTTTATCGAGCTGAGGGCTACCTGGGGGTCCCTCAGGTCCCCTATCATCAGCCTGAGCCTGGGATCGTCCTTGACTGACGCGAGGAACTCGGGCCTGCCCGTGGAGAGGTTGTCGATAACAACAACCTCGTGCCCCTTGTTTATCAGGAGCTCCACCAGGTGGGACCCTATAAAGCCGGCCCCTCCTGTGACGACGAATCTCAAGGCCTTCCCAGAAGGAAATAGGGGACCGAACTATAAAGGCCTTGTCAGGCCTGCGCGGGCTCTTCATCCCTTCAGGTCAGGCCTTTCGAGCCTCTTCATCCGAGCTGTTAGTTGGAGACTCAGCTTTCTTAAACCTCATGCACACGAATCCTTCCTGTCCCGTGTAATCCCTCGGCTCCTCAGGCCTCGGGACTTCCTCAGGCCCATAGGTAAGGGTGCCTACGGCCTTCTCGAGCCTGAACCCCGCTGACAGGAACAGGCTTACAACTTCCTCAAATCCTAAGAACCTGGCAACCCTATAGAAGGGGTTGCCCTCTTCTGCCTTCCTTGTGTAGAACCTTGCCCACTTGCTCTCCCTTGGTATTATACAGGCCACGGCCCAGCCGCCCGGCCTGAGAACCCTTGAGGCCTCAAGCACGGCTTCTTCAGGCCTTGGCAGGAAGCAGAGTGTCACTACGAGAAATGCCGAGGAAACGGACCCCCTCCTCAGGGGCATGGCCTCGGCCCTGCCCTGAACAACGTTAACCCCTCTCCTGACCCTGCTGATCCTGGCCATGCCTAGGCTTGGCTCAAGGCCTAAGCAGCCAAGGGCTGACGTAAAGAAGCCGGTCCCAGAGCCTATGTCTAGGCAGGGCCTTCCCTCCTGGCCCAGGTCGGCCCTTATCACTGTTAGGAGCTCGTTGTTGGCCGTGACCCTGTTCCTCTCAAACCAGCCCTCATATCTCTCGTATAGCTCGTCGAATAGCGACCAGGAGCTCAAGGCTACTTATTAGCCTCCGGACCACCGCCTATTGAGGCGATGATGGGAGTTCCTAACTGAGCTGGTGAGGAGGGTCTGGAGCCCTGAGCCTTGAAATCATTTACTTGCCCTTCGACTTCATGTAGTCCTTAGCGGTCTCCGCTATCAGCCTTATGCCCTCCCTCAGCTTGTCTGGCGGCAGGTAGCTGAAGTTTATCCTCATCGCGTTGACCCCGGAGCCGTCGCTGAAGAAGCTCCTCCCCGGCACATAGGCGACGCCCCTCTCTATTGCCATTGGCAACATGTCACTGGTATCGACTCCGTCAGGCAAATATATGAACGCGAAGAGCCCTCCCCTAGGCTTGAACCAGTGAGAGCCTTCAGGCATATACTTCTCCAGCGACTCCACCATGATATCCCTCTTCTCCCTGTAGACGACCCTGGCCTTCTGTATGGTCCTCTCAACGACGCCCTCCTTCAGCGCATATAGCGCTATGTACTGCGAGAGCGTCGAAGAGTGCAGGTCGACCATCTGCTTGGCTAACTCCACCATCCTGGTTATCTGCCTGTCCGCCACCATGTAACCAAGCCTGAGGCCCGGCGCCAGTATCTTGCTGAAGGTCCCAAGGTATATCACGCGTCCCTCGCTATCTAGCGTCTTAAGTGGCGTGAACGGGACTTCGTCAAATACGAAGAAGCTGTAGGGGTCGTCCTCTATGACCAGGAGGTCGTACTTGCTCGCGACCTCCAGTAGCTCCTTCCTTCTGTCGTCAGGCATTATTACGCCCGTTGGGTTATGACACGTGGCTACCGTGTAAACCAGCTTCACGTTAAGCCCCTTCGACTTAGCCTCCTTTATCTTGTCCTCCAGAAGCTCTGTCTTCATGCCGTTCTCGTCTAAAGGGACCGAGACGAACTCCGCCCCGTAGTACCTGAAGACGTTGAGGGCCGCCAGGTACGTGGGGCTCTCTACAATTATGGCGTCCTTGGGGTTAATTAACGTCATCGCTAGGAGGTAGATGGCCTCCTGGCTCCCCGTGGTCACCGCGACCCTATCGTCACTCAGCACCTTAACGCCTTTTGACCTGACAAAGTCGGCCACGGCCTCCCTGAATGGCATGACGCCAAGAGTCGGCGAGTACTGAAGCGCGCTGTCACCCAGCTCCTCTATAACCCTGGACGCTATCCTGGCAAGGTCCTCCTTTGGAAACACCTCTGGCCCTGGGAGCCCTCCGGCCAGGCTCAGGACCTTCCTGTTCTCAGTGAGGGCCAGTATCTCCCTCACCTCTGAGGGCCTCAGGGCCCTTGTGGCCGCGGAGAACTTGCCCGATAGGTCCCTCAACATGTTGCCCATATTCGTTAAGGCCTCTTAGAAGCTTTAAAGCTATTATCCTCATTTATCTTGGAAAAGACTAAAGCGTATATGAACACATTGTGGGATACTTTTCTTACTATCCCTTCTAAAGGAAAGGCCCTGCCTGTGAATAACAGAAATTAATGGTAAGCCTCTTTCACGCCATCAAAAGCGTAACGACAAGAGTGTGCAGGCCTCATAGCAGGAACACGCGTCCTTGAAGAGACTTCAAGCTCCTTACGAACTTAAGGGTAGCTATGACAAAGTTGACATATGGGCAACAAAGGTCCGTCAAAACCCCTTTAAGGGGCTCAGGCAGGGAGCGGAAAGGGGCCGCCGTAGCTCAGCTGGCAGAGCGCCGGCCTCGTATGGCCTCTAGGGAGCCCGAGGTCGGGGAGAGCCGGTGGTCGCGGGTTCAAATCCCGCCGGCGGCTCCAGCCGCTTAACGCAGGTGAGAGCGTGGCCAGGCTGCTGTTCCAGGAAGACTCGTACCTGAGGGAGTTTGAGGCCATAGTAGTCGGCATAAAGGAGAACAAGGTGTTCCTTGACGCTACGGCCTTCCACCCAGGCCCCTCAGGCGGCCTTGACATGGACACGGGCTACCTTGTCCTGCCTGACGGCACAAAGCTAAAAGTGATTGAGGTAAGGGAGGACGAAGGGGACGTAGCCCACATAGTCGAGGGTGACCTGAGCAAGCTCTCCACGGGGACTAAGGTAAAGGGTGTAATAGACTGGGACCGCCGCTACTCTATGATGAGGCTTCACACAGCCAGTCATGTAATAGCCGCCGTACTTTTCAACAGGTACGGCGCAAAGGTAACAGGGGGTCACATAAGGCCTGACATGGCCCAGGACGACTTTGACCTAGTGAACGTTGAGGATTGGAGAGGGGCCCTGTTATCTGCAGTGGAAGAAGCTAACTCCTTATTGTCGAGGTGCATTGATGTAAAGGTCTACTGGCTTGAAAGGGAAAAGGCCCTGCAGATACCAGGTATTGTCAAGCTCGCCTCAAGGCTGCCCCCTGAGGTAAAGACCCTGCGCATCGTTGAGATCCCAGGCGTTGACATACAGGCCGACGGAGGGCCTCACGTAAAGAACACCTGTGAGGTGGGGAGAGTAGAAGTGGTCAAGGTTGAGAACAGAGGCAAGACGAGGAAGAGGTTATACTATAGGCTTGCGGGCCAGCCTCAGGGTGGCGTTGTTGGAAGCGGCTCTGGCTGACCTTGCCTCTCAGTGCCGAGAGCTTCTAAGCAAGGGAGGAGACGAAATCCCGCACGTAATGCGCCTGGCTGCCTCAGGGGATGATGAGGCCCTTAATGAGCTCGGGAAGGCCAGGGAGACCACTAAGTCGCTGCTTAACTTGCTTGACAGGGACTACGGCCTCACCATAGCCCTTCCAAGAAATGTTGATATAGTAAAGGACTTTGAGCTGGTGGTGTGGCCTGATCCGATTCCAGGAAGCCCCTTTTACGGTCTTCTTTTCCTTGCTAGGTTCTCCTTCTCTATATTTAAGAGGGACGGGAAGGCTGAGTACGAACCCCTCGAGATAGTGTTCCTTAAGGCTCAGGACAACTACGTGCCCATATACGCTTATGGCAGGGTCCATTACGACCTCTGCGAGTACAAAATATTGGGCCTCCATAGGCTGAGAATATTATACTTTTATCATGGCCATACTCCGTATATCGACGGCGTGGGCTACGTCAGGCTTAAGTGCCCCAAGGTTAAGAGGAGCGCTGTTCACGTAGGCAGAAAGTACTGGGATAGAATATGGCTGGGCGCCGCCACCACGTTCTTAAGGCTAGTGGGGGTCCAAGAGTTCAGGCTCTCAGACCTGGTAAGGCTCGGCCTCGTTAAGGTCATGAAGTGCCCTAACGACTTTGTCGTAAACCCCTTCAAAGGTCCCCTCTTCAGGAGAGGACAGTCAAGAACTTAGACCTCTGGCCCTTCTTAGTAAGGGGGTTCTAGCTTGCGTCCAGCTAGGCTCATCGCGCCAAGGTCTGTTAGGAGGGTCTGGATAATATCATTTGAATTATCGCCAATAGTCAAGGCCGGCGGCCTAGGGGAGGCCGTGAGGCAATACGCCGAGGCTCTAGCTGAAAGAGGGCTTGAGGTCACGGTCTTCATGCCGTCCCATGGGAGGCACCTCGACCTTGGTATAAGGTCCCGCCTCGGCCTAAGGCCCCTCGATTTCACTATATGCGGGGACAGGAGGGGACTTGACGGAAAGCAGTACAGCTTCTGCCTCGGCGCTGAGGAGGCCTTCATCAACGGGTTCCGGGTAGTCATGTTTAAAGGCCTTGACTACGCTACAGGCATGGTCTTTGACTCCTGGTACCCTTACTCCTATGCGGAGGAGAAATCAGCGATCATGACAAGGGCCTTAAGGGCCTTTTCGTGGCATGAGGTTCAGCCTGACCTAATACACGTGAACGACTGGCACAGCGTGCTCCCCGGAGTCGCGCTCAGGGATGAGTTCGAGTCACGAGGGTACGCTATACCTCTTGTCTACAGCATACACCTCAGTGGCTCCCCGAGCTTCCCATGGCATTACGCGTCACCTGACTGGAGCGGCCTTGACGACGGATATCATCTAGTGTGGAGGGTCGTAAGACATGAACCCGTAAACAACAGGGCCCTCTGGGAGCAGGTAGGGGGCAACGTTGAGGCCTTTGGCGTCCATTCGTCTGACGCGATAGCCACAGTAAGCCTATCGTACCTCAGGGAGGAGCTGGAGAGGAAGTACGGCAGCTGGATTGAAGGCAAGTCATGCGTCATCTACAACTCCACTGACTGGAAGAGACAGGCCGTCGAATCGTGGATCACCACAAACTATGGGTCTGCTGACCGGGCGGTAGCCTATGAGCTGGTAGACAAGTACGTGGTCCCCGGCTCCTGGACAGGCCCTCTTGACTCAAGGGAAAGGGCGCTGTTCATTACGTCAGGGAGGCTTACGTCACAGAAGGGCGTCGACATAGCTATCAGGGCCCTTGACTACGCCCCTAGCGCCTCACTTGTAGTCCTTGGAATACCTGTGGGCGACTACGGTTACGAACAATATGTCAGGAAGCTGGCAGAGGAGAGAAGGGGGAGAGTCGTTATAACAACTAATAGGGTCCCTGACGAAGCCTACAAGGCGCTCGTGATGCTGTCAACAGCCACCGTGGCGCCCTCGAGGTGGGAACCCTTTGGCCTCGTCGCGCTGGAGTCCCTAGCGGTAGGAACCCCTGTCATAGCTTCCCGTGTCGGCGGTCTAAAGGAGATAGTAACTGACCTGAGGTCGGGCGAGGGTGACGGCCTCCTGGTGAACGTTGAGGACCCCAAAGAGCTCGGCCTCGCGATGGAGAGCTTTGCCTGGCTCTCCTGGTTCAGGGACTTTGAGAGGATTCCAATGCAGGAGCTTAAGTCCTTGGCCCTTAAGAACCCCACGTTGCCAGAGGACATAAAGGCCTTCGCTGTAAATGACGTAAATAAGCGCTTCAGGAAGGAGTCGACAGGCGAGGCCTTAATGGCATGCTATGAGAAGGCTAGGCAGATGGCCTATTACAGGGCGATAACATGACCGACAGAGTATTGTTATTCTTTGAGCTTCACCAGCCCATCAGGCTCAAGAGGCTATCCTCCTTTAGCCCAACTAACCTCCCCAGGAGGTTCGCTGAGACCATAGATCACGAAGCCGACAGGAGAATACTTGCCAGAGTCGTGGAGAGAACGTATAGGATGGCGACAAGGATGCTTCTTGAGGCAACCAAGGAGGTCCCTGACTTCAAGTTCACCATGAGCGTAGCTGGAAGCCTGCTCAGGGACCTCAAGGAGTTACACCCTGACGTAGTCGAACTCCTTGCCACCGCTGCTTCAAAGGAGGTCCTGGAGCCTGTGGCCCAGACGTTCTACCACTCACTTGCATGGCTAGTGGACAAGGAAGAGTTCAGCGAGCAGGTCAAGGCCCAGGCTGAGCTCGTCGAAGAGCTGCTTGGCGTGAAGCCCAAGGCCGCTGAGAACACTGAGTTCATATACAATAATGATATAGGCTGCTCGCTTCAAAGCCTAGGCTTCGATGTAGTCCTGACGGAGGGCGTTGACTGGGTCCTGGGATGGAGGTCCCCCAACTACGTGTACCAGAACCCGCTCTGTGGAGTCAGGCTTCTCCTTAGGAACTACAGGCTCAGCGACGATATAGGGTTTAGGTTTGGTGACAAAGCGTGGGATCAGTACCCGCTCACGGCAGACAAGTACGCGGAGTGGGTCAAGGCCACGCCAGGCGACCTTGTGTTAATTGCTATAGATTATGAGACCTTCGGTGAGCATCATTGGCCTGAGTCAGGCATCTATGAGTTCCTCAGGTGGCTCCCAAAGGAGCTCAGCAGACGCGGGATAGGGTTTCTCTCCGCCTCTGACGCGCTCTCGCTGTCACCCAAGGGACTATACGACGTGCCTCCATGGGCCACCATAAGCTGGGCTGACCAGCGTGACCTGAGCGCCTGGCTTGGCAACCAGATGCAGAGGGAGGCCTTCAACGTGCTGAGGAGATACTATTACTTCGCCAGGGCGCTAGGAGGTGAGGCGCTTGAGAAGTGGAGGGTGTTATCAATAAGCGACCACCTTTACTACATGGCCACTAAGTACGGGCCTGAAGGGGCCGTTCATGCCTACTTCAGCCACCTCGGCTCGCCCTACGAGGCGTTCCTAACCTACTCCTATGCCCTTTACCTGCTAGGCCTCGAAATAAGGGAGGGTTTTGAGAAGGAGCCGTGTAAGCTCATCGAGGTCAGGCTACCCGAGGACCTATGTTTCCATGGCAGCTCAGGGTCCAGGACCTGTTGCCTGAGAGAGCTCCAAAAGACCCTTGAGGGGCTTCCGCGTGAGGGCGATCAGAGACGGTGGCTTGAGGCCTGGCTGAGGGACGTATTTGGCATAGGCCTTGAAAGGGCGCTAGAGCTGCTCTCCGCTTGCCGAGGTTGATCTTTGTAAGCTATCTCTGTAAAATCTTATGGTTAAAGCATATAACTCGTTAAGGTCAAGAGAATAGTGGTGGGACTTATAGCTGAAGTCAAGAAGGCTGCCATACCGATAGGCGGCCTAGGCACTAGGCTTTACCCCTTTACCGTTGACACGTCTAAACCCATGGTAAGGTTCCTCAATAGGTTCATTATAGACTTCATACTTGACGAGCTGGCTAAGCAGGGTGTAGGTGAGGTCTTCCTTGGAGTGAGTGGATTTTACAACTACAGGGACCTCTACGATCACCTGGGCGAGAGGTTCTACTCAAGGCTTCCTGATGGCAAGAGGACAGCACTTAAGCTCAGGTATCAGCCAAACGTTAACACGATCGGCAATGCTCACTCGATCTCAGTCCTTGCGGACTACTATGACATAGCGGATAAGCTCATAGTTGTCCAGGGGGACACCATTATAAGTTTGAACCTTGGAGACATGCTCAAGCGTCATGAGGAGAGCGAGGCCTACATGACGATAGCTCTTAAGCCTGTCCATGATAAGGAGGCCTTAAGACAGCTAGGCCTGGCTAAGCTGAGAAGTGATGACACCATAGAGGCCTTCGTTGAGAAGCCAGCGGACCCCGAGAAGGCTCCCTCAAACCTTGCCAACACTGGCGTTTACCTGTTGTCCGAAGAAATGATCAAGTTCCTAAGGTCAGAGGAGTTTAAGGGGTTAGTCAAGGAGGGGAGAGCCGACTTCGGCAGAGACATCATACCTTACATCATATCAAGGGGCCATAAGGTCATGGGCTTCATAACTAACGACTTCTGGTTCGATATAGGGACCTTAGAAAGCTATGTCCAGGCCTCTTTCTACCTGCTTAGATCACTCCCGCCAGAGAGGCTCGGCGCAACGATGGTTTACCATGACCATATCTACATGCAAGGCGCCAGCGCAAGGTCTAAGAGGGATCACATAGACCTTATAGAGAGAACAGTCCTTAAGAAGATCGAGCTCTCTGGCTGGGTCCTGATCGGGAGGCATGTCGACATAGAGGACGGAAGCGCTATCATTGATTCCATAGTAGACAACTACGTGATACTCTCAAAGGGCTCTCTCGTGAAGAACTCGATAGTAATGGATAGGAGCATAGTTGGCCAGGACAGCGTTATTGAGAACAGCGTAATCGGAAGACACGTAAAGGTAGGCAACAACGTGAAAATCGTTAATAGCTACGTAGGCAATGACGTCGTTATAGGTGACAATACGGTTGTGGTCAACTCCTCAATCTGGCCCCATAAGGTTATAGAATCGAACGCCGAGGTCAGGTCGAAGAGAGGTCCAAGCATCTGACCATCTAGGACGCCTGCGTCCATGTACACAGAGCTTGCAGCGTCCTGTTTACGTCATAATTAACGGTCACTTAAGCATCTTATACGCCTTAACCTTGTCCAGGATCCCCGCAGCCCTAGAAGCGGCCTCCTCAGGGGTCTCAGCTACCACATTGACTATTATATTTGTCCCCTTTAATTTTAACCTAAATCTGTGTTCGCCATTCAGAAAATACTCCTCGATTATCTCAAACTCGTATTTAGCCATCTTTTTGACTCCTTGAGACATTAATATGCAAGGGACCCCTTAAAGAACTGGTGAGCCCATGGAGGAGGTTCCCCTGATAAGGGTTGAGCCGCCAGGACCCATGGCCAGGAGCATAATAGCGAGGGACTCGGAGGTCCTTGTCCAGTCATACGTCAGGTGGGTGCCTCTTGTAGTTAAGGAGGCCCACGGCGCCATCGTTGAGGACGTTGATGGTAACAAGTACATAGACTTAAACGCCGGCATAGCGGTCATGAACGTAGGCCACAGCCACCCCAAGGTCGTTGAGGCCATAAAGCGTCAGGCCGAGAAGTTCCAGCACTATTCGTTGACGGACTTCTACTATGAGGAGGCAGTGACGGCCGCTGAAAAGCTTGTTGGGATCTCCCCTGTTGACCATCCTAAGGTCTTCTTTACAAACAGCGGCACAGAAAGCATTGAGGGCTCCCTTAAGTTCGCCAGGTACTTCTTCGAGGGCTCAAGACAGTACTTCATAGCTTTTCTTGGCGCGTTTCACGGAAGGACATATGGCTCCCTCTCGCTGACCGCCAGCAAGGCCCACTATAGGAAGGGCTTCTCGCCCCTTCTGCCAGGAGTAGTGCATGTCCCCTACCCATATCCTTACCGCTGCCCATTCAGGACCGACGACCCGCTGGAGTGCGGCGAGGCTGTCCTGGGCTACATTGAGGACTGGATCTTCCATAAGCTGGTGGACCCGAGCGAGGTGGCGGCCTTCGTGGTTGAGCCCATACAGGGCGAGGGAGGCTACGTTGTCCCGCCCGACAACTTCCTGCCAGGGCTCAGGAGGCTTGCCGACAAGTACGGGATCCTGATAATCGACGATGAGGTCCAGGCAGGCATGGGACGCACGGGAAGGTGGTTCGCTATAGAGCACTGGAACGTGAAGCCTGATATCATAGCTCTCGCTAAGGCCATAGGGGGCGGCCTCCCACTGGGGGCAATAGTTACAAGGGGCGATATAGCCAGTAAGCTCGCTAAAGGAAGCCATGCTAACACCTTTGGCGGGAACCCGATAGCCCTGGCAGCCATGAGCGCTGTGATTGATGTAATAAAGGAGGAGAGGCTCCTTGAGAGAGCTTCAAGGCTTGGCGAGGAGGCTCTGAGGTTCCTCAACGAGCTCAAGGACAAGTATGAGATAATTGGTGACGTTAGGGGCAAGGGGCTCATGATAGGGGTTGAGCTGGTCAGGAACAGAAAGACCAAGGAGCCTGCTGAGAGGGAGCTTGCGCAGGTGATAGAGAAGTCCTTCAAGCGCGGCGTCGTGGTAATAGGGGCAGGCCTCTCCACAATAAGGATAGCGCCACCGCTCGTGATCGAGGAGGAGCACCTCTTTAAGGCCCTGAACATAATAGCAGATGTAATAAAGGAAGTAAACTCAAGCCTTTAATCCTGAACCCCCTTAACTTTTTGGCTTGGGCGTGGAGGAAGAAAAGGTTAAGGAGCTTATTTTGGACGTCTTAAGCTCAGAGAGAGGGCTAACATTTAGCGAGATAGCTGCCGCGCTCTCCTGGACCGGCGACAGGAGACCCCTGAGGAAGGCCTTAAGCGACCTGGTGAGGGAAGGTAGAGTCTTCAGGGAGCCAGACTACCAGCGCAAGAGAATGGTGTTCAGGAAGGCGCCGGCGCCCTCATCATAACCCTATAGGCCCTATTGGAGTACCTTTCCACATAGCCTTTGGTCTCGAGCGCCCTGAGGATCCTCCCAGCGCTCCTTGTTGAGACCCCAAGTACCCTGCTCAGATCCCTTGGGGTCACGTAGTTCTTACCCATGGACGTTAACAGGGACGCGATGAACTCAAGGCTCACCAACACCTTCTCGCTCATACTGACAACACCCATGGTTGATAGAGCCTTTATATGGGGGTGGACGCCCAAGCGGACAGATGCGGGAGAGCGAAAGTGGCTAAGGGCGCTTATACCGTTTACAAGGCCCTCCTGGAGCTACTGGGCCTCAGACAGCTTGACGTTTACAGGAAGAGCAGGGGCTCACCCTCAGACGTTATAAGGGTCCTAGAGCCCTCCAGCAGAAAGGTTATAGATATAGATCTAGGGACTACGAGGGAGTCGCTTACATATGAGGAGTTCCTCGCAAAGGTGAAGGAGGCGGCTGAGAAGCAAGGTATAAGGATCAGCGACAGGTCCTGGTCAACGGCTATGGCGAAGGTCAAGTCTATGAAGGGAAGAGCAAAGGCGAGCCAGGCATAGCCATAGTGCGGGGGGTGGGATTCGAACCCACGCAGGCCTACGCCATCGGGTTCTAAGCCCGACCCCTTTGGCCGGGCTCGGGCACCCCCGCACCGCAACCATCGCTAAGGCCTGCCTAAAAAGCTCTTAATGGCTGACCTTCGTTGCTCTGAGGGGAAGCCCTTGGAAGAGATTCCGAAGGCCCAAGTAATAGAGGTCAGCTCTCTAGCTGATATAGCAAGGCTTGCCGTGGCCATGATATCCTTTGCGGTAGTTATGCCGATCTACAAATATGTAGAGAACGGCGAAGTGGTCTTCTTCATCCAGACCACGTATAGGGACTACTTCAAGTTCTATGGTGTACCGCTAATTTACCTCTACAGGACTAAAGCCTCGCAGGAGCTAGAGAAGTCGAAGTATGTCCTAATAAGGGTTGATGAGACCGGTGAGAAGGTAGAGGTCGGGGACAGGTCAAGGCCCGGCTGGACATCAATACCGGTCATAGATCTTAAGGAGAAGCCTGGCTTTCTACCTTAGAACCCTCAGCCCTAGGCGCTTCAGCGCCTTCCGAACCCTCGGCGCTTTTCGCCAGATCGTCCTCGAGTGCCTCCTGGAACAGCTCCTTCATGCTTTTGCTTTCCTTAAGTCGCTCGAGGACTATGCCGCCTAAGCTGCTCAACTTATAGATCTTATAGCTGCCTCTCGCGTAAAGAGGTTCCAACAGGCCGAGCTCGGCAAGACATGAGACTGTGACCAAGGCCTTATACTTAGGGATGCCGAGCCTCTGAGCCACGTCACCTGGCGACATAGGCCCATCACTCCTAAAGGCTGACAGGACGTCGACTATGAGCTCTGCCAAGGCCACCACCTTCGTGTAGTAGAATGAGCAAGCTATTTAGGGGGAGAGCCCTTTAACGAGAGGGCCTAGTGCTTATGGCTCGTCGGCAGGCGGCCGTCGTGCTGATTGTCCTACTAGTCATGACAACTCTGCTGAACCTGCGACTACCCACTGCTACGTCGTTCTGGTCCGGCGAGGCCTCCTGGAGCCCATCTTACTTGCTACTTAGCAACTGGGTTAACTCGTCAGTCCTGATGCAGACCGGCGTCCCGATAGCTAACGCCACACTAAACGGCCTTACGAACAGGCCCTTCAGGCTGACGAACCTTTACGTGGGCCCCTATGGTATCATTCCGTTTTCCCTTGAGCTTCAGGGGCCTTATTCGTCTAAGGCCTACCTGAACCTTAACAACACGGTCACCGTAGAGGGGCCTTACGGAAGCCTAGAGGTCATGTTCCCTCCGCACACACCGTACCTAGTTGTAATAGCTAACCTAAACGAGACCGTTAACTTCACGGTCTCCTCCGCTTACGGCGTCAGCCTTGTTGAAAGGGGGCAGGTAAGGCTCAACACCACACCGCCCCTGTTCGTGTGTACAAACGCTACAATGCTCGAGGAAGCCCAGGCCGTTATGGTCAAGGCCCCAAAGGGGCCAAGCTATATAACGATTGCAATAAATTCCTCGTGCGTCGCTGACGTCCAGATGCTCCTAAAGCTCAATGATTACAGGGTTAACGAGTGGTTAGCGAGGTCCAGGGCGCCGCCCTCCTTGCCGTTGGACCTTGCGAGAGAGTACTTCCTATCCCTCCTGCTGATCAAGGACGACCAAAACCCATACCTTGGAACATTTGCAGCGTCGCCTAGCCCTGTCTACCTGTACAGCTGGGTCAGGGACTCGTCGTTTGCTACCATGGCGCTTCAGAGCGCAGGCCACTACGAATCCGCCCTGAAGTACTGGCTATGGATGGCCTCGGCTGAGACGCCGCAAGGGACCTGGTATACACGCTATAGCTTTTACACAGGTTCTCCCGACGAAAGCTTCTCAGTACCAGAGTATGACAGCCTGGGACTCTTTGAGATAGGGGTTTACGATTACTACATGGAGACCCATAATCTGACCTTCCTCGACTCAATAGCCGCCGCGCTGAACAGGACCGTCTCATTTCAGGTAAGCTCGATATTGGGCTCTGGCCTCCACCTCGTGCCTGAGGACCTCAGCGTCTGGGAGGACAGGGTGGCATATCACTTCTGGACGGAGGCCATGAACCTCATAGGGCTTCAGCGGGCAGAGGTTTTGCTCAGCGTCCTGGGCTATAACGTTAGTGCTGTAAGCAAAGCGATAGCCCTGTTAAACGAAAGCATTAACAAGTACTTCTGGAACGGCAGTATTTTCTACTCCGCGATGGTGCCCTACGTAACCTTTACTGCAGGCGGTAAGAGCTTAACGCTAGGCCCTGAAGCACCTTACTTGAGCTCCTCCTCTGTGCTCCCCCTCGCCGTTGGTAGCTGGCCAGCAGAACGGGGCTCAAGCGACGTGAATTACGTAATTAAGGACCTCTGGAACCAGAAGACGGGCGGACTTGCAAGGTTTAACGGTGACGACTATCACTATAACGACTACCTTTACGACAGCAGCGCGCCCATGCCGCCCTGGGTCCTGACGACACTCTTCCTTGCCTATTACTACGCCGTTAACGGCAATGTCTCAGCGGCCCTAAGCCTTCTCTCATGGTCTGTCGATCACTCCCAGAACGGCCTTCTGCCAGAAGCCGTGGATCCTACCTATGGGAACCCGTTACCCACTACATCCCCCTTAACTTGGTCATCCGCCATGTACGTGCTGACGGTCCTTTCCTTGAGAAGGCCTAGCAGCTCTACCTTATCCTATGCTGTGATTGGTGGCGTTATAACAGCGCTGATCTTATTGACATATGCGATCCAGAGATTCTCTGTCAGGAGGTTAAGGAGGCTGGAGCCGCCGTATTCTTGAACAGAAAGCGGCTTATAACAACAAGTTGAGCACTCCTTAGAACTTACGATCCCGTTAAGAGTGCTTCAAACAGTATGTTCTCGGGCCTTCCCATGAATTAGAGAGCTATCTAAACGCACCAGCTGTCTGTAGGAGTCTTAACGACCTGTTAAATAACTGTGATATCCTGTTATCTACCGTTATAATACCCTGGAGCCCTTCTCTGCTAGGCCTTTAACATGGAGCACCCATGGATACCGAACAGCAACCCCAAGACGAAGGCTGAAATGCTTAAGGCGATAGGCGTTAGCTCCCCTGAAGAGCTTTTTGCTGACATACCCAAACAAGTAATCATTACCGAGGAGCGTTGGAACTCCCTCCCGATAGGGGCCGGGAGGCCACTAAGTGAGGTTGAGGTCTCAAAGAGGCTTGACGAGCTGTTCAATGGCATCAAGCCCCTTAAGGCGCCTCCCTTCGCAGGCGGCGGCGTGTGGCCCCACTACGTCCCTCCTGCGGTCAGAAGCGTAGTTGAGAGAGGGGAGTTCCTTACCGCCTATACGCCGTATCAAGCCGAGATAAGCCAAGGCCTGCTTCAGGCCCTATTTGAGTACCAGAGCCTCATAGCTGACCTCCTCGAGATGGACGTGGTAAACGCGAGCATGTACGACTGGGGCAGCGCCCTTGGCGAGGCTGCCCTGATGGCTGTCCGCGTCAAGGGCGTTAATAGGGTGCTTGTGCCATCGATGATAAACCCCTTTCACAAGAGCCAGCTGGAGGCCTACACGTGGGCCAAGGGGATAACGATAGACACCTACTCTGTTAGCCTTGAGACGGGCTACGCTGACCTAGAGGATCTCAAGGCCAAGCTCACAAGGCCTGCCTCAGCCGTCTACATAGAGTTCCCATACACCTTCACAGGGGTCGTTGACGTTAATGTGAAGGCTGTTGGGGAGGTGGCCCATGACGCGGGCTCCCTCTTCATAGTTGGCGTTAACCCTATTGCTATGGGTCTCTACAAGCCCCCTGGCGAGCTGGGCGCCGACATAGCCGTAGGCGAAGGACAGCCGCTCGGCCTGGGCCTCTACATGGGAGGCGCGACTTTAGGGCTGTTCGCCGTGAGGTGGGACGCCGAGCTGGTTAGGCAGATGCCTGGCAGGCTGATAGGGATGACCGTCGCTAAGGACGGCAGGAGGGCCTTCGCTATGATACTTCAGACGAGGGAACAGCACATAAGGAGGTCCAAGGCCACCAGCAACATAACAACCAACGCCGCCCTGAACGCGATAGCCGCTGCCGTTTACCTCTCGTTGCTTGGCAGAAGAGGGCTAAGGGAGCTGGCCGAGGCCATATGGTACAGATCCCATTATGCGGCCCAGACCTTGTCTAAGCTGACAGGCTTCGTCTCGCCTGCGCTTAAGGGCGAGTTCTTCGAGGACTTCGTCGTCTCAGCGCCACTTGAATATGAGACGTTATGGCATAAAGTTCTTGAAAGGGGCTACATGGCTGGCATCCCCTTAAGCAGGTTTGTTGACTGGGCTCCGCGCAACTGGGGCCTGTTGAGCTTCACCGAGCTTCACTCAAAACATGACATAGATTCCCTCATTAACGTTGTTCAGGAGGTGAGCTCAAGTTGACGTTCAGGCAGGCCAGCTGGGATGAGCCCCTAATTCATGAGCTTGACAACGGGAGAAGGGGGCTCACCTTTGTAGGCCTCCTGGAGGAGTTCAGGCAGCTGATGGGCGAGCTGAGCATACCGCCCTCTATACTCAGGGAGGAGCCCCCTCAGTTACCAGAGGTCAGCGAGGTTGAGGTCATAAGACACTACACAAGGCTTTCAGAGATGTCATACGGTGTCGATAACGGCCCTGTGCCGCTTGGCAGTTGCACCATGAAGTATAACCCAAAGGTAGCGCTTAGATACGCCTTTGACGAAAGGCTACAGCTAATACACCCCCTTGAGCCTGAGGACCGTTATCAAGGCGTCCTCAGGGCGCTCTATGAGCTTCAGCAGTGGCTGGCCGCCATAGTTGGAATGGATTTCTGCTCCCTTGGCGTCTCGGCTGGAGCCCAAGGCGAGCTAGCCGGCGTACTAACCGTCAAGAGGTATCATGAGCTGAAGGGCCAAACGGACCTGAAGACGGAGATAATAGTGCCAGACTCCGCCCACGGCACAAACCCCGCCAGCGCTGCCATGGCTGGCTTCAAGGTCGTCGAGATACCTACCGCAGAGGACGGCAACATGGACTATGAGGCCTTCAGGGCAGCGCTAGGACTCCAGACGGCAGGGCTCATGCTGACGAACCCTTCAACGCTGGGCCTGTTCGAGGAGAGGATACTTAGGGTAGCTGATGACGTCCACGCAGTCGATGGCCTCCTTTACTATGATGGCGCGAACCTTAACGGCATAATTGGCAGGGCCAGACCCGGCGACATGGGCTTCGACATAGCCCACTTAAACCTTCACAAGACGTTCTCAACACCGCACGGAGGCGGAGGGCCAGGCGCAGGGCCCATCTGCGTCAAGGATAGAGAGGTGACAAATGGTGTCAGGCTTAAGGACCTGCTACCAGGCTCCTTCGTATACTATGATGAAAAGAGTGGCCTGTACAGGTTGGCCTACAGGGGCCCAGCGAGCAGAGGGTCGCTAAGCCACTTCCTCGGCAACCTGCCTCAGCTGATATGGTCGTACGTCTACATACTTTCCCTTGGCCCTCAGGGGCTTAGGGAGGTTGGTGAGGTCAGCGTCATAAATACCAACTACTTCCTCGCCAGAGTACTTGGCGAGACTAAAGGGTACTCGTTGCCTTATGCCAAGGGAAGGCCGAGGAAGCACGAGGCTGTCATCAGCGCCAGCCCGCTGGCTGAGAAGTACGGGGTAACCGCAGAGGACGTGAGCAAGGCCCTGCTCGATGCGGGTTTCTATGCCCCTACTATTTACTTCCCATTGATAGTAAAGGAGGCGCTAATGGTGGAGTTCACGGAGTCCGAGACCAAGGAGAACATCGATAAGTACGTTGAGAGGCTTAAGGAGATAGAGCAGCTGGCGGCAAGCGACCCTGGGAAGCTTAAGGCGTCACCTGTCAACACCTCGTCCCAAAGGGTTGACGCGGTTAGGGCCAGCCACCCAAGGACTGTGACCCCGACCTACAGGGTGGAGCGCGCCAGAAGGAGTGGAAAAGAGCTCGTGCTTAGATGACGAGCGAGTACGTTAGGCTGCAAGCTTAAAGCCTTGAGGTAATGAAAAACGTTTAGGGCCAGTTAAATGAACAATGAAAAGTACTTCGCAGTCTTCGGCCACTTCTACCAGCCTCCTCGTTTCAACCCATGGACTGAGGAGGTAGACCTTGACCCGGCCACCAGACCCTATCATGACTGGAATGACCTAATAACTCATGAAAGCTACCTGCCCAACGCTAAGGCTAAGCTCGAGGACCAGGAGGGCTTCATCGAAGACTTCGTTAACAACTACCTCAACCTGACCTTCAGCTTCGGTCCGCTGCTCCTTCAGTACTTAGTGAAAAGGTACCCCAAGCTTGTTGACGCCATAGTGTCAGCAGACAAGGAAAGCGCCAGTAAGCACTCAGGCCACGGCAATGCGGTAGCGCAACCTTACGCCCATATAATAATGCCCCTCTCAAGGCCTGAGTACAGAAGGACGTCAATATGGTGGGGCATCAGGTTCTTCGAGAGGTTCTTCGAGCGCGAGCCCGAGGGGTTCTGGCTCCCTGAGGCGGCGGTCGACCTCGAGACTCTTCAGATGCTCAAGGACTTTGGCATAAAGTTCGTAATACTGGGACCTCATCAGGTGAAGTCAATAATCACGCGGGATGGCGCAAGGACGCCCGTGAGCGAGGCAAGCCTTGATACGAGGATTACATATAAGGCGGTCCTGCCAAGGGGCGACGAAATCGACTTAGTTGTCTATAACAAATGGCTCTCAGGCCTTGTGGCCTTTGGCGACCTTCTTAAGAGCGGCGAGCTACTTGTTAGAAGGGTCCTGGAATCCTATGATAATCGTGATACACCCCAGCTCGTGACCATAGCTGTTGACGGCGAGACCTTTGGCCATCATAAGAAGAGGGGAGAGGTTGAGCTTGCTAGGGCATTTAAGTTGGCAAGCTCCTATGGGCTTAAGATAGTTAACTTGGCCGAGTATGATTTGGCCGTTAGCCCTCCTAAGGTATCTGTTGAAATAGCTGAGAACACCTCGTGGAGTTGCCCTCATGGAGTTGAAAGGTGGCGTAGCAACTGCGGCTGCGGGTCCGAGATAAGGCCTGGCTGGACCCAAAAGTGGAGAGCACCGCTTAGGGCAGCCGTGGACCTCCTTGCTGATGAATCGCTAAAGGTGTTTTATGATATAGGGCCTAAGCTGTTCTCGGAACCGCTTAAGGCGCTCCTCGATTACGGTGACGTGCTAATCTCTAGATCCCCTGAGGTAACCAATGAGTACCTTCAGAAGCACCTAACTGACGGAAACAAGGAGACGAAGGACAAGGCCCTCAGGCTCCTTGAGCTGATGAGAAACGTTATTTTGGCCCAGTCAAGTGACGCCTGGTTCTTTGAGGACATATATCGTCCTGAGCCCATCCAATCCTTAATGCACGTGAGGAGGGCTGTTGAGCTGATGAAGTCCCTTGGCGGACCTGATATAGAGAGCAAGCTACTTGACATCTTATCAGAAGCCAAGTCAAACCTACCCGAGATAGGCACAGGTAAGGACATATACCTAAAGTATGTCGTACCGGCCTCGATAAGCCTCGAGAAGCTTGCCGCCATGATGGCCATGAGGCTTCTCTTCGAGTCTAGACCACAGGAGAGCGAATTCTACTCGTACAGGGTCATCTTAGAAAGGACGTTGCCCCTAAGGCTTGGTAAGTTCAGGGCGATAACAGGGCTTGCCACTATGATATCAAAGGTGACCTGGAGCTACCACAAGGTAATGTTCGCGGCCGTTTACTATAGCTGGTATGACGTATACGGTGGGGCCTCTGTGGCTACCTCCGCTAGGGATTACGAAGAGCTCGAGGCCACCGTTTCCTCCATGTTCTCAAAGGGCATGATACCTGACCTTATTGATTACCTTTCTAGGAAGTTTGACAAAAACTTCGTTGACCTGAAGGGGGCCCTCAAGGATGAGCAGAGGGCCCTGATAAGGTATGTAGCTGAGGGGGCCCTCGCGGACCTGACGAGACAATTCGAAGCGCTATACGAGAGCTACGCCCCCTTAATGCAGTACGTCAAGTCTCTAGGACTTGACTACCCAAGCGTCTTCAGGTATCTGCTGCAGTACTACATAGAGAGGTCGCTGGTTAGCGCGCTAGTCACAGCGCCCCTTAACTCAGCCCTAATAGAGGAGCTCGCCAAGTGGGCCTCCTCCGCTGGCGTAGAGGTGGGGACTGACGTCGTCGAGTACTTCGTCAACGACATGCTTGAGCTGCTCAGGGGACTTTCAGAGAACCCCGCCGACGTCAAGAGCCTGAACGACCTTGAGCGCTTGCTGAGGTCCTACGTTGCACTTGGCCTGCCGCTTGAGCGGCTAACAGACGTACAGGAGGCCTTTGTGAGGCTAAGGGATAAAGTCCTTGTACAACAGGCTGAGACCCTCAAGTCAATGGACCTTGAGAGCGACTACAAGACCCTAGGGAAGCTGCTTAAGGTCAAGTACCTCTAGCTCGTGAACTCTTTCCTTAAGCCTCATCGTGATCCTAAGTGAAAGGCCCCAGAGAACGAGGCCCTTCCCCAGCATGACCCCCCTTACAGAGCCCCTTACAGGGTGATTCACCTCAGTAGGCTCCCCTACTGCACTAATGTCAGCCCAGAAGACCGCGTCAACCTCTGGATCCACAGGCCTCGGGTCAATGGGCCCCTTAGGAACGCCGACTATGGCCTCCGTGTGAATCACTGGCTTAGACATTGTCTGGAAGACGCCTAGGCTTCCTATAACCTTCACTGCAGAGGGCTTAACCCAAGCCTCCTCCCAGGCCTCCCTGAGGGCCGTCTGAACGGGCGTCTCGCCTGGCGCTATTCTGCCTCCGGGGTAAGCTATGTCGCAGGAAAACCTGTCAACTACCTTACATGACTTCCTTTCCAGTAGCACATGTAGTGGCTTGCCCCAGACCAGCACAAGGACTGCTGCCTCAGGCCCCCTTTCCATCGGCTACCTTAGCGTGATCCGTACGCGATAATTATAAGTGCTCCTAGTGCTGAGGATCATAGCAAAGACTCTATGCGCCGCGCCTGCGACATATGTGGCGTCAGAGAGGCCGTAGTGTACCAGCCACATACCAAGAGGGCGTTATGCCTTGAGTGCTTCGTCGAAGACGTCGTTAAGAGGGTGAAGAGGGAAGTAGAGAGGTGGTCCCTGATAGAGCCCGGGGACACCGTTTTATTGGCTCTAAGCGGGGGGAAGGACGGCTATGTGCTCCTTGAGACCATGGTCAGGATACACAAGGCCAGCAAGCTCATAGGCCTTAACATCATTGAGGGGATAAGAGGCTATAACAAGGAGGAAGACGCTAAATTTCTCTGGGAGACAGCCAGGCAGATGGGCGTTGACGTAATAGTC
>AYMD01000008.1:191693-192933 GCA_000495735.1 uncultured Acidilobus sp. JCHS
AGCTTGCTGAGGTCCTACCTTGCGCTTGGCTGCCGCTTGAGCGGCTATCTGACGTACAGGAAGCCTTTGTGAGGCTAAGGGATAAGGTCCTTGTACAGCAGGCCGAGGCCCTTTAAGTCAATGGGCCTTGAGAGCAATTATAGGACCCTAGGGAAGCTACTTAAGGTCAAGTACCTCTACCTCATGAATTCTCTCCTTCAGCTTCATTGTGATCCTAAGTGAAAGGCCCCAAAGAACGAGACCCTTCCCCAGTACAACCCCTCTTACAGAGCCCCTTACAGGGTGATTCACCTCTGTAGGCTCCCCTATCCTGTTAATGTCAGCCCAGAAGACTGCGTCAACCTCTGGATCCACAGGCCTTGGGTCAATGGGTCCCTTGGGAACGCCGACTATTGCCTCCGTATGAATTACCGGCTTAGACATCGTCTGGAAGACGCCTAGGCTTCCTATAACCCTCACTGCAGAGGGCTTAACCCAAGCCTCCTCCCAGGCCTCCCTGAGGGCCGTCTGAACGGGCGTCTCACCTGGCGCTATTCTGCCCCCAGGGTAAGCTATGTCGCAGGAAAACCTTTCAACTACCTTGCAGGACTTCCTTTCCAGTAGAACATGTGGCGGCCTGCCCCAGACCAGAACAAGGACTGCTGCTTCAGGCCCTTTCTCCATCGGCTACCTTAGCATGATCCATACGCGATAATTATAAGTGCTCCTAGTGCTGAGGTTCATAGTAAAGACCCTCTATGCGCCGCGCCTGTGACGTATGCGGTGTCAGAGAGGCCGTAGTATATCAGCCACACACTAAGAGGGCATTATGCCTTGAGTGCTTCATAGAAGACGTCGTTAAGAGGGTGAAGAGAGAAATCGAGAGGTGGTCCCTGATAGAGCCCGGGGACACCGTTTTATTGGCTCTAAGCGGGGGGAAGGACGGCTATGTGCTCCTCGAGACTATGGTCAGAATACATAAGGCCAGCAAGCTCATAGGCCTTAATATTATTGAGGGCATAAGAGGCTATAACAAGGAGGAAGACGCTAAATTCCTCGTGGAGACCGCCAAGCAGATTGGCGTTGACGTAATAGTCGCCAGCGTTAAGGACTATACAGGGTTAAGCGTAGATGAGATGGTCAGAGAGGCCAGGGCCAGGAGGACTAACATATCCGCCTGCACCTATTGCGGCATATCGAGGCGCAGGATAATGAACTATTACGCCAGGGAGCTCAAGGTTGACAAGCTTGCGACCGCCCA
>AYMD01000008.1:192953-243932 GCA_000495735.1 uncultured Acidilobus sp. JCHS
CCTGAGGGCCGTCTGAACGGGCGTCTCGCCTGGCGCTATTCTGCCTCCGGGGTAGCTATGTCGCAGGAAAACCTGTCAACTACTTACATGACTTCCTTTCCAGTAGCACATGTAGTGGCTTGCCCCAGACCAGCACAAGGACTGCTGCCTCAGGCCCCCTTTCCATCGGCTGCCTAGCGTGATCCGTACGCGATAATTATAAGTGCTCCTAGTGCTGAGGATCATAGCAAAGACTCTATGCGCCGCGCCTGCGACATATGTGGCGTCAGAGAGGCCGTAGTGTACCAGCCACATACCAAGAGGGCGTTATGCCTTGAGTGCTTCGTCGAAGACGTCGTTAAGAGGGTGAAGAGGGAAGTAGAGAGGTGGTCCCTGATAGAGCCCGGGGACACCGTTTTATTGGCTCTAAGCGGGGGGAAGGACGGCTATGTGCTCCTTGAGACCATGGTCAGGATACACAAGGCCAGCAAGCTCATAGGCCTTAACATCATTGAGGGGATAAGAGGCTATAACAAGGAGGAAGACGCTAAATTTCTCTGGGAGACAGCCAGGCAGATGGGCGTTGACGTAATAGTCACCAGCGTTAAGGACTATACAGGGTTAAGCGTAGATGAGATGGTTAGAGAGGCCAGGGCCAGGAGGACCAACATATCCGCCTGCACCTATTGCGGCATATCGAGGCGCAGGATAATGAACTATTACGCCAGGGAGCTTAAGGTTGACAGGCTTGCGACTGCCCATAACCTAGATGACGAGGCGCAGACCGCAGTGATAAATATCCTGAGAGGTGATTTCATCAGCCTAGTAAGGCAGCACCCCCTCGCTAACATAGTTGAGGACCCTCTTTTAGTCAAGAGAATCAAGCCGCTTAGGAAGATCTACGAGTGGGAGACGGCGACCTTTGCTAAGCTGCGTGGATATCACCTCCAGGAGACCGAGTGCCCGTACATCTACGAGCAGCCTACCCTAAGGGCGAAGGTTAGAAGGGCCCTCTACGCCTTTGAGGCCGAGAACCCAGGCTCCGTCCTTAACTTCCTTGAGCTGCTAGACGAGCTACTGTTACCTTATGCCAAGACCACGAAGCCCTTGACGGGGCTGGGGAGGTGTAAGGTCTGCGGCGAGCCTGTGCCGCCTGGCAGGGACTTGTGTAAGCTCTGTGAGCTCCTCACGGGCATAGGGCTTTCAAGGCCTGCCTATGCGTCCTCGCTGAAGGTCATTAGGCTAGGGGCTAAGTCATGGAGCAGTGCCTGAGGGGAGTTAAAAAGGGCCCCGTCGTCATGGGCAGGAGGCTCCTGAGGCTCAGAAGGCCCTTCCCTATGATAGGTCATATAGCATTTGGCGTCATAGAGAGGGGGACCAATGTAATACAGGTCAGGCCCTCTACGCTATGCTTCCATGACTGCGTGTTCTGCAGCGTTGATGCAGGTCCCTCCTCCACTACCAGGAGAGCCGAGTACATAGTTGACGACGTTGAATGGCTTGCGGAATGGGTCTCGGAGGTCGCAAAGGTCAAGAGGGGAGGGTCCGAGGCCCTAATAGATGGTGTTGGGGAGCCCCTAACTAACCCGAGGATAATAGACCTGGTCAAGGCGCTGAAGTCAGCACCAGGGGTTGAGAGAGTAGCAGTGGAGACTCACGGCGGCAGCCTGTCCCTTCCTCTGCTTAAGGCGCTTGACAGGGCTGGACTTGACAGGGTGAACCTCAGCATAGACGCTATGGACCCTGACCTAGCCAGGAAGCTCGTCAACGCGGGATGGTATGACGTGAACAAGATACTCTCGGTGGTTGAGAGGGCTCTGGCGGAGACGGACCTTGATTTCGTCTTAACGCCGGTGGTCGTGCCTGGCTACAACGAGGGTGAGCTCAAGAAGCTGATAGAGTGGGCCAAGGCTCACAGGCTGGGGGAGAGGTCAGGCTGGCCCACAGGGGTTCTCATTCAGAAGTTCGAGGCGCACAAGTTCGGAAGGAAGCCCAAGGGAGTTAGGCCCTGGTCTTGGAAGAGGTTCTATGACTTCCTTAGGTCGCTAGAGAGGGAGACAGGGTACAGGCTCCTCGTCAGGCCTGAGGAGATAGGCATTAGGAGGGCTCCTAGGCTTCAGAGGCCCTACAGGAAGGGTGACGTGTTAGAGCTTATTGTAGTTGGGGAGGGGTGGCTCCGCGGCGAGCTGCTGGCCGTTGACAGCGGCTGCTCCAGAGCGTTCTCGCTTGTTGGCGTAAGGAGGCCTATCAGCTCTGGAGCCCTTGTGAAAGGCGTAGTCAAGGAGGACGAGAATAACATATACCTCGCAAGCCCTCTCAACGGCTAACCTAAAAACTAAAAGGGAGCCTAAGTCTAGGTCGTTAGGGGTCTAAATGAGCTCAGGCGCTGAGCAAGGGAAGCTTCACAAGAGGCTCTACAGGATCTACTACACGACCTATGATGAGAACCTTCATAGAAAGGTCTTAGAGGCCCTTACGTCAAGGTTTAACGTTACGCCTCGTGAGATAAAGTCGACGGTGCTTCCTGAGTTCAGGTTCTTAGAGCTCCCGCTGGAGAAGGAAGGGCTTGAGGCAGAGCTGAGGCAACTGGTGGCCGAAATCGTGAAGTCCCAGTACGTTAAGGTTGACTGGATAGACACCTCTAGCTGACGGCTCCCCGCCCTAAAGGACGGGGGCTCTGCGCCCACTGGGGCTTTTCCCCTCACCTTTCAGGTGCCCCCACGGGCGCGGCATCACGGCTTCAGGCCCCGCCGTCAGCCTCGGGGAGGCGCAGGCTCATAGCCTGCCAAGCTCGCCCGCGCCCAACTCCACACCAAAGTTTGGGCAAAGAGCCTATAAACGTTCATATCCTCCCCGCCCTAAAGGGCGAGGTCTCCAACAAGGTGAGCGCTATGAAGATCGTGGGCAATGTAGCGGCCGAGGCCAATAAGGACCTTCACGAGCTAGAAGGAGAAATCCTGGAGTTCTGGGATAAGAACTCGATATATGAGAAAGTTAAGGCCAAGGCTATGAAAAGCAGCCGCAAGCTTTACTTCCTGGACGGACCGCCCTACGCTAGCGCTCCTACAATACATGTGGGAACTGCCTGGAACAAGATACTGAAAGACTCATTGCTTAGGTATTACAGGATGGTAGGCTTTGATGTATGGGATAAGCCAGGCTTTGATACCCATGGCCTACCGATCGAGATCCTCGTCGAGAGGACCCTAGGTGTTAAGAGCAAAAAGGACATAGAGGACGTGATTGGAATCGACCGATTTGTTGAAACCTGTCGCAAGGTGGCCGAGGACAACATCAAGGGCATGACTGAGAGCTTCAGACAACTCGGGGTCTTCATGGACTGGAAGGACCCTTACATAACCTACACCGATGACTACATAGAGGCCGGATGGCATCTAATAAAGAGGGTCCATGAGCTTGGCCTTCTCTACAGGAGCGGAAGGGTTTTACACTGGTGTCCTCGCTGCGAGACCACGCTGGCAGACTATGAAGTCTCTGAGTATGTAGACCTGGAGGACCCCTCCATTTACGTTAAGTTCAGAGTTAAGGGCCAGGAAAACACCTACCTCGTGATCTGGACCACCACGCCGTGGACGCTGCCGGCGAACGCTTTCGTTATGGCTCACCCTGACCTCAGCTATGCCATAGTGGAGGCTAACGGTGAGAGGTACATCATGGTCGAGGCCAGGGTCCCTAATGTCATGAGTGAGGCAGGGATCAGCAACTACAGGATAGTCTCCGTCGTAAGGGGCAAGGACCTAGAAGGCCTTGAGTACGAGCACCCGCTTGAAGACGTGGTCCAAGCCCAGGCTGTACTCAAAGCCTACCACCGCGTCGTCATGGCGCCCGAGGCCGTCAGCGCCGCTGAGGGAACGGGCCTCGTTCACGCAGCTCCTGGACATGGTGACGTAGACTTTGAGGTCGGCTCAAGGATAGGCGCGCCTGCCATAAGCCTTGTTGATAATCAGGGCAGGATGACAGAGCAGGCCGGTAAGTACAGGGGACTTTACTTCAGGACTGAGGCTAACGAGGCAATACTCAGGGACCTTAGGGAGCGCAACGCGTTGCTTCACGAGGGCAAAGTAGTACACAAGTACCCTGTCTGCTGGAGATGCAAGACGCCCCTCGTCCTAAGGTTGACCGACCAGTGGTTCATAGCCGTCAGTAAGGTAAAGGACAAACTGATGAGGGGGGCAGACGCTGTAGAGTGGGTGCCCTCATGGGCCAAGAGCAGGTTGCTCTCAATACTGGCCGACGTCAAGGACTGGGTCATAAGCAGGCAAAGGTATTGGGGAATACCACTACCTATTTGGGTCTGTGAGAGCTGTGGCCACGTAGAGGTCGTGGGCAGCGTTGAGGACTTAGAAAGGCTTGGGGGCAAGAGGCCCCCGTCACTACACAGGCCGTGGGTTGACAGCGTGACCTTAAGATGCCCTAAGTGCGGCGGAATTATGAAGAGAGTTCCAGACGTAGCCGACGTGTGGTTTGACAGCGGCATAGCGTTCTACGCTAGCCTGGGCTATCCAAGGAGAAAGGACCTCTTCGAGAGGCTCATGCCCGTTGACCTAATACTTGAGGGCCATGACCAGCTAAGGGGCTGGTTCTTCAGCCTCCTCAGGGTTGGCGTGCTAGGGTTTGACAAGGTTCCTTACCGCAGAGTCCTCGTCCACGGCTTTGTCCTAGATGAGCAGGGCAGGGAGATGCATAAGTCCCTTGGTAATTACGTTGCGTTTGAGGACTTGGTAGCCAAGTACCCAAGGGACGTAGTGAGGCTCTATGTGCTGAGGAACACGACGTGGGAGGACCTCAGGTTCTCCTGGCGCAACATTGAGCTTACGGCAAGGGACTTCACGATCATAAGGAACGTCTTCGCTTTCGCAAGCCTTTACATGAGCCTTGACGGCTTTGACCCCGAGGCCATGACGCTTGAGTCCGTGGCCAGTTACCTGGAGCCTGAGGACAAATGGCTCCTCTCCAGGGTCAACAGCGCCCTAAGGGGTTATCATAGGGCCTTTGAGAGGCTGGAGGTTCACGAGGCTGCTAGGATAGTCCGGGACCTGATAGTCGAGGACATAAGTAGATGGTACATCAGGCTCATAAGGAGGAGAGTCTGGCAGGAGGAGGACACCCCCTCAAAGAGGGCTGCCTACGCTACCTTGTACTACGCGCTGAGAACGTGGCTATTAATGGCAGCTCCGCTCATGCCATTCCTAACAGAGTACATGTACCAAGGCCTTGTCAGGCCCGCGGAAAGCGGGGCGCCTGAGAGTGTACATCTAATGAACGTGCCGTCCCCTGACGAGAAGTTCATAGACGCTGAGCTTGAAGACCGCATGAACGTTGTCAGGGAGCTCAGCGAGGCCGCTGTGGCTGCCAGGTCCAAGGCCGGCATTAAGCTGAGGAGGCCGCTGAGGACCATCTACATAATGCCTTCAGATGAGAGTGTGCTCTCGGCCGTCAAGACGTTCGCAGAGGTCCTCAAGATTGCGACCAACGTAAAGGAGGTTAAGGTAGTAGGGCCTGAGTTCCTTGAGAACCTAAAGGTCTACAGGCTGGAGCCCAACTACAGCGTCCTCGGGCCCGACTTCAAGAAGCTCACTAAGAAGGTCGTAGAGGCCATCGGCATGAGGCAGGACGAAGTGGCGAGGGAGCTGCTAGCTAGAGGCTACTACGAGCTTGATGTTGAAGGCCAGAAGGTCAGGCTTGAGCCTAGGCACGTGAAGGTCTTGGCCGAGTACCCTGAGTGGCTTGAGGTTGAGGAGACAAGGTATGGCATCGTGGCCTTGGACAAAAGGCTAAGCGAGGAGGAGCAGGTAGAGGGCATAGTAAGAGAGGTGATAAGGAGGGTCCAGTTCATGAGGAAGAAGCTTTCATTACCCGTTGAAGCCTATATTGACCTCTGGGTCTCAGGTGATGATGACATACTTCAGGCAGTAAAGTCTAAAGAGTATTACCTGAAGAATGAGGTAAGGGCAGCAAGCGTAACCTACAGCGAGCCCCCTGCAGAGGCCTATGGTGAAGAGTGGGAGGTTGACGAGAAACGGCTGAAACTAGCGCTGAGACAAAGGGAGGGGCCGAGAGGCCTCAGCTGAGGATACACCCTAGCGAAATCCACACTTACGTGTACTGCCCAAGGATGAGCTTCTTTGAGCTTTACTTAGGAAGGCCCAGAGGTCTAAGCGAGAGGCTTAGGCTTGCGCTGGGCAGGCTCTTTCACGTCCTCTTTATCATCCCTGACCTAATCAGGGGAGCCAGCAGGGAGAGCCCTATGTTAGTCGAGGTGGCCGACGGCGTAGTCCTCAGCGGCAGAGCAGACGCCATGATTGTCAGAGGTGACGAGGTACAGATCGTAGAGAGGAAAAGCAGCAAGGCACCCAGGAGGGGCGCCTGGGTAAGCGACATACTGCAGGCCTCTGCCTACGGCTTTATGTTGATTAGAAGGGGGAGAGCGAACAGGGTCTTAATTGAGATAAGGTACCCAACAGCTTCAAGGCTCTTTGAGCTTGACGAGGGCCTCTCCTCCATGCTGTTAAGGGCCATAGATGACCTGATTCTCGTCAAGAGGCATGGAATTGTTCCAATGGCTAAAAGGGGGTCAAGATGCCTCAAGTGCCCCTTTAAGGACATCTGCTACGAGCTTGATAAAGAGCTGGCAGTAGAAGAGGGCGAGGTTGTAGAGCCAGGCCAATGGCTTGCAGACGTCAACGTGCTTGAGCAAGGAGCTCAGGATTAATTTTAAGGTCCGGAACCTCAGCTACTTGGAGGCTAAAGGCCTTGGACCCGCTGACGAGAGCCATAGAAGCTTCCTCAAGGACCCTAGCCGATCTCCTGAAAATAGATGAAAGCCTAGCGTTCTGGAGCTTAATGGAGCCTACGAAGGAGGAGTACGGAGACGCCGCCTTTCCTGCCATAAGGTATACGAAGGACGTGAGCTCCTTGATGATCAAGCTGCGGGAGACGCTTCGAGAGAAATATGGCATAAATTACGTTTCGCTAAGAGAGCTCAATGGCTTCCTGAACATTTACTTCGAGGGACCTGATCTCGCAAGGGCTGTTATTAGATGGCTCAGGGAGAAGGGGTCGATGGAAGTGCCCACCGTTGCAAAGCCGCTGACGATAGTTGTCGAGCACACCAGTGCTAACCCCATACATCCGCTTCACATAGGTCACACCAGGAATGCCTGCATAGGCGACTCTTTGGCCAGACTCCTCTCCACGCGAGGGCATAAGGTCGTTAGAAGGTTCTACATAGATGACATGGGGCGGCAGGTAGCTATAGCCGCCTTAGGGTTCAAGCTCCTTAACGTTAGGCCAAACGATTTAGTTAAAGGGCTGAAGGTAAAGCCCGATAAGTTAGTTGGATGGGTCTACGCGGTTACGAGCACAACCATTGACGCCATTAAGGCGAGGACCTCTGGCGACCTTGAGGAGGCCGAGAAGTTGGCCTCAGCGCTTGCCAGACTTAAGTCTCAGGACCCTGGCAACCTCTTTGACAGGCTCTACAACTCTGTCTTGGCGCTTAAGGACCCGGAGGCCGAGGTCTCGTCAATAAACATAAGGTATGAGCAGGGCCTTGAGCCCGAGAGGAGCCTGATCAGGGAGCTAGTCGGACTTGTCCTAGAGGGGTTCAGGCAGTCACTGAGCAGGATTGGGGTAAGCTTTGATGAATGGGACTGGGAGAGCGACTTAGTCTGGAACGGCATGGTGAGGGGACTGGTGGAGCAGGCTAAAAGAAGCGCGTTTTACATTAAGTACAAGGACGCTGACGCTGTAGACGTGCCTTCCATAATATCTAAGGTCCTTGCATCAGACCCTGAGGCCTCCTCTGCGATAAAGGTCCCCAAGGGGCTAGAGATACCGCCTCTGATATTGCTCAGGAGTGATGGCTCAACCCTCTACACAACGCGGGACCTCGCTTATACGCTGCTCAAGTATAGGTCCTCTAGCGCTGATAAGGTCATAAACGTAATAGGCGCTGACCAGAGGCTACCCCAGCTTCAGCTCAGGATAGCGCTCCTAGGTCTTGGCTATAGGAAAGAGGCCATTAATACCATTCACTACGACTATGAGATGGTCAGGCTGCCTACGGGCGCCATGCATGGAAGGAGAGGAGAGTACGTGACGCTGGACGAAGTCCTAGACTACGCTAAGTCAAGAGCCCTTGAAGAGGTCAGGTCGAGGAACCCCGACGCAGAGGGCGAATGGGCTGAGAAGACCGCTGAGGCCATAGCGGTTGGCGCCCTAAGGTACTCCATGGTTCAGGCCAGGGCCTCTAAGCCGCTCACGTTTAACGTTGAAAAGGCGTTGAACCTCAAGGAGAGCAGTGGCCCATACCTTCAGTACACCTATGTCAGAGCTAATAACATACTTGAGAAGCACGGCCCCATAGACCTTGAGGGGGCAGGCCCTGAGGCGTTAACGGGGCAGAGGAGGAAGCTGATGGTCAAGGCCCTGAGGACCCCCCTAGTCATAGCCAAGGCGGCCGACGATCTAGCTCCTGAGGACCTAGTAGGGCACCTGGTAGGCCTCGCGGATGACTTCAATGCGTGGTACGAGGTGGACACGGTTATACATGAGCCCGATAGGCCCGTCAGGGAGCTCAAGGCGGTCATAACATACATCGTTAAGGAGGCCCTAGGCCTCGGTATGAGCGTCCTGGGGATACCCCTGTTGAGGAGGATGTGAGAAGTGCCGTATCACATAACAGCATTGTCTATACCTGAGCGCGTACTTCTCACTGGTGACCCTGACAGGGCCGCGCTCTTCGCTGAGTCGCTCCTCAGGCAGCCTGAGCTCCTCTCTAGGTCAAGGGGTTTCATGGTTTACAGAGGGCTCTTTGAGGACGTTCCTGTAGGTATAGTGTCACACGGAATCGGAGGGCCCAGCGCGCTGATAGTGGTGGAAGAGCTCAACATGATAGGGGCTAGGAAATTGGTCAGAGTTGGCACCGCAGGCTCCTTGACGCCGGACCTGAGGGTAGGTGACATCATTGTCGCAAAGGGCGCTGGCCTCTCGTGCGGGGGCGGAGGCCTCAGCCTCTACTACCCGCCTGGCGTATGCCCGGTGCCGTCGCCAGACCCTGAGCTCACGCTTGCCCTGCTTAGTAAAGCCGTCTCTGAAGGCCTCTCCCCTAGGCTCGCACTGGTGTTCTCAAGTGATTCCTTCTATGCTGAGGATGAGAGCTTTTCAGGCAGGCTTAGGTCACTTGGCTTCAGCGCGGTCGAGATGGAATGCGGACCCCTGCTTTCCTTGGCCAACCTCAGGGGGCTTAGGGCCTCCTGCATATTAGTCATCAGTAATGTGGTCGGACACGCCAAGTCGCCGCCTAACCAAGGGGTCTTAAGGGAGGCCCTGCTTACGGCCGCCAAGGTGGCGCTGAAAGCCCTGGTCTCACTTAAGCCCTAGCTCATCGCCCTCCACTAGTAACGAGTCCCTGTGCATCAGCTGGGAGTACTTTAATGCCAACGGGCCTCTGTCCCCTTCAAGTACAAAATAGCCTCCCCAGGCCCCAATGACCCTGAAGCTTTTCCCGACAAGCGGCTCTGCCTCCGCCAATATGGGCCTGTGAGGTACGTCAGCAGTTACGGTAAGGATCTCGCCTGACCACTGCTCCCCAAGCACCTTTGAAGCCCTCTCAGCGAACTCCGCAAGCCTCGTAGCGGAGAAGTAAAGGTCAAGGCCAAGGACCCATTTATGTCTCCAGCTTTCGACCCCCACACCCTCCTTGGACAGCGTCATCTCGGCCCTGCGGGCCTTGTAGAGGCTGTCGGTGACCATTAGCACAGTGGCAGTGACGTGGGGCTGCTCAGCTATTCTCTCAAGGAGCCTGAACCTGCGCGTTGTCCCGACCTTAGGTCTGTCACCCCCGAAGTCTACCATGTAGACTACATACTCCCCCTGCACCTTCTTATCAACAGCCTTACAGGCCTCCAGGGCCTCAGGGGACCTGCTGTCAAGGCAAAGGGTGTAAATGGCTCTATCGGTTCGCCTGTGCTTAGAGCAGAACCCTTCAGCCGGCACAGGGCAGTAGAGCCTCTTGGTAGGGTCGTCAGCCTCCTCGAGGGGGCCGTTATGCCACTGACAATAGGAGGTCCAGGGCTTCTGAGATATCCTCAGGGGGCCTCTGAACGGAAAGACATCCGAGTAGCCCTCAGGCTGCACTAGCAAGTAGTCGAGGTGGGCCTCATAAACGGAGACCTTGAAGCTCCCAACCTTCACGGGGAGAAGGAAGCCCTTCGGAGGCTCCACATCCTTGGTGCCTCTCTGTGACACTGTAACTTTGACAAGCCTAAGTATAGCCCTCAACAGCCTTCATCGGTAATAACTCTGCCAGACCAGTAGCTATTTAAGCTAGCTTGCCAATGATATCGCTTTTAAACTTAGCTGGTGACGCAGACTTATGAGCCCTCATGAACGATAGCACGAGCCAGCTGAGCCCTACAGAGCTAAAGGTGCTTAGAGCGCTGGCCTCTATTAAGAGCGCAGAGCTTTCTCTTGAGGACTCCGAGAGGCTCCTAGGGCTCCCAAGGAGCACCCTGTCAAGTGTCGCCAAGCTCTTGGAGTCCAAGGGCCTCCTGAAGGTGATTGAGGAGGAGAAGGAGGAGGTTTTGCTTACCGAGAGAGGTCAGGAGGTGTTAGCTGAGGGCCTTCCTGAGGAGAGGCTGGCCAAGGCCCTACTCTCCGTGGGTGGCGTGGCGCCAGTCGAAAGGCTTAAGGATGAGGTTGGGAACGTCTACTCGGCAGCTATAGGTTCCGCTCTTCGACTTAATGCCGTCAAGGTAGAAGGTAACTTAGTTAAGCTTCTGAACTATGACGCGTTAGCTAGGTTTGCATCAAAGCTAAGCGACGCCCTAAAGCTGATATCCCAGGGCGGGAGACCAAGCGAAGACATTCTTCAAACGCTTAGGTCAAGGGGTTTAGTTAAGGTCGTTAAGAGGAAGACCATTAGGATAGCAATAACTGATGAAGGCCTTAGGGCGCTCGAGGCCTCTGTACCAGTTATATCAAAGCTGACCCATGAAATACTGGCAAAGGGTGAATGGAAGGGCTCCATAATAAAGCCTTATGACGTCACCGCTGAGCCTCCAAGGCTTCTGCCTGCTCGTAAGCATCCCTTAGCGGTGTTCATAGAGGAACTTAAGGATATAATGGTTGAGCTCGGGTTCGTAGAAGTTGAGGGTCCACTGATAGAGGTTGAGCTGTTCAACTTCGACGCCCTCTTCCAGCCCCAAGACCATCCGGCCAGGGAGATCCAGGACACCCTCTGGCCTGACCTGCCCCCCAGTGATATCAGTGTTTACGGCGAGCTTGTTGAACGCGTAAAGGAAACTCATGAGAAAGGCTGGGGGTACCCCTGGAACAACGAAATAGCCTCAAGGCGCATACTCAGGAGCCAGACCACAGCTGTCTCGATAAGGGTCCTTTCAGGAAGACCTAAACCTCCTATAAGGTTCTTCACCATAGACAAGGTCTTCAGGGCCGATCCCGTCGACGCCACGCACCTCTCTGACTTTCATCAGCTTGACGGAATAATGGGGTGGCCAGGCTACAGCTTCAGAGATCTCCTTGGGTTCCTAACGCAGTTCGCACGAAAGCTAGGCCTTAACATCAAGTTTAAGCCTGCCTACTTCCCGTTCACAGAGCCAAGCGTTGAGGGCTATGCAAGGATCGGAGACTCCCTGGTAGAGGTCTTCGGGGCTGGCCTCTTCAGGCCTGAGGTCCTAAGGATAGCTGGCGTGGACTACCCGGTAGGCGCATGGGGCATGGGGGTTGAGAGGCTGGCGTTAGCTAAGTATGGGCTTAAGGACGTCAGGGACCTCTACTCTAAGGACGCCGAGTTCCTGGCCTCGTTCAGGTTTGAGGTGTGAGCCTTGGTGAAGCTCAGGTTCTCGCCTGAAAGGCTTGTCGAGGCCTCTGGCCTAGACCTTGACGTCCTGAAGGAAGCCCTCTTCCGGCTGAAGTGCGAGACGGAGGAGCTGGAAGACGCCATCGAGGTAGAGGTGAACCCCGACAGGCCCGACATGTTCTCGGTAGAAGGTATAGCCAGAGCTGTGAGGGGCCTTATGGGCCTCGAGATGGGCTGGTCACTCCCTTCAGGTGAAAAAACGGACTTTACCATCGTCAATGAGGTGCCGCCCTCGCGCCCAATAATCATGGGGGCTGTAGTCTATGGTGTAAACGTTGACGAAGAGTTCCTGCGTGAACTTATGCAATTCCAGGAGAAACTTCACGACACAATAGGTAGAAAGCGTAGGAAGGTCGCAATAGGCATTCACGACCTGTCTAAGGTGAAGGGTCGCAGGCTAACGTATGGCCTTGTTAGCGTAGAGGCCCGTATGAGGCCTCTTGGCAGCGAAAGAACCATGACGATCAGGGAGGTCCTGGCCCACACTGAGCAGGGCGTCAAGTATGGTAACCTTTCATCGACTAGCTTCAAAGGGCGTGCAGCCCATCCAGCCATACTTGACGAGGAGGGCAACATCATATCGCTCCCTCCTGTTATAAACTCCGACATAACCAGAGTTGAGGCTGGAACACGTGACCTCTTCATAGACGTGACAGGCACGGACCCCTATATGGTGAGCAAGGTCCTTGACGTACTTGCGTCTAACCTCTTAGAGAGGCGCCACAGCAAACTCGGCATCGTCACGATAAGCCAGGACGGCTCGTTAAGGGAGTCACCAAACATGTCAACGAAGACTCTTGACTTGAGCTCAACAGACGTAAATAAGGTCCTTGGCACCGACCTGTCAATTGACGAGATAGCGCTTTCGCTTCTTAAAATGAGATTTGCAATAGGTCAGCCTGTTGACGAGAAGCTATCAGTGACAGTGCCGCCGTTCAGGACTGACGTCTTGTCAACCATAGACCTAGTCGAGGATATAGCTATAGCGTTAGGATACGATTCCCCAGAGCTCAGCCCCGTAGAGCCCCCCGTGGTGCCTACTGGTTCGCTCATGCCATCAAGTAGACTGGTCAGGGTCAGCCGTGATATAATGATAGGCCTTGGTTTCACAGAGCTCATGAGCTACCTGCTGACGAGCTCTAAGCTCCTTGAAAGCTTAGGCCTAGCCACTATGTCAATAAGGGTTAAGAACCCTGTTCAGGCGGACCTGGACGTTCTTAGGCCTTCCCTAGCGCCTTCTCTCCTCTCCGCTATGCTACATAACATTGATAAAAGGAAGCCCGTCAAGCTCTTTGAGATAGGAAAGGTAGTCTACAGGGTGAGCGATAAGGTCGTTGAGGAGAGGCATCTAGGAGCTGCCATAATGGATTACTCGACCGGATATGAGGATATACAGGGCGTGGCCTACTCTTACATAAGGGCATTAGGCCTAAGGCCTGGTGCCAGAGAGGCCGTGGCGGAGCCCTTCATCAGAGGCAGGACGGCCATGCTCTTGGCCGACGAGAGGCCGATAGGCGTTCTTGGCGAGGTCAATCCTGAAGTGCTTGAGAGGCTGGGCCTTGACTACCCTGTGGCCGCGTTTGAAGTCTCGCTTGACAGGCTCCTGGAGGTGTTGCAGGGTGGAAATACAGGATAGACCGTCGGATTATCCAATACCTGTCAGGAGAGTCGGCTTTAGTGGCGTCCTAAGGAGGATCACCATAAAGTCCCCTGAAGGTCGTGTTCAGCTGACCGCTAGGATTGACCTCTATGTGGAGGTCTCCCCTGACAGAAAGGGAGCCCATCTGTCAAGGAACATCGACGCAATAAACCTTCTTGAGCGTATACCAGAAGAGTCGTGGAGCCTCGAAGGCTTTGCCGAGGCCCTTCACAAGGAGCTCCTGGAGCTCCACCCCTACAGCAGCTCAGCCGTGGTCAAGCTGAAGACCACTTACTGGGTTCCAGCAGACTTCCTTGACATCAAGGGGCTTGAACCCGTTAGCGTCAGGATTTCTGTGTCAGGAGGCAAGGAGAGGAAGACTTACTCGACCTCCGTTACTGTGAAAGGCTTAACGGTATGTCCCAGCGCGCAGACCACGACCTCTCAGCTACTTGGGCAAGGGGGTCTGACCCCGAGCCATGTCCAGAAGGTCCTGCTCAAGGGTAACGTCAGGAGTGAGAGGCTCTCGGTGCTCAGGATTGAGGAGATGGCCACGTGCCTATGGGCCTCCCTGTCAGCTCCCTCCTTTACTTTGCTGAAGAGGCTTCAAGAAGGTGAGCTTATACTCACGGCCTTCCGGAACCCTAAGTTTGCAGAGGACGTGGTCAGGGAGGCCGTAGTGAGGCTCTGGTGCAGGTTTAAGGACGTACTGCCTCCTTCGTCCATCATAACGGCTGAGGTCTTAAGCCTTGAGAGCATTCACCCTCAGGACGTCTATGCTATGGCGGCTGGAACTCCTCAGGACTTAGCAGGCATAGACTGTGCGCCTCTAGCATGTAAACGCGGTGTCAATGATGTGAAGGCCTACTAGAGAAGAGGTGCCCGCCTAGGTCTTCGTTAAGGTAGTCCTGAGGACGAAGAGCCTTTACACACTCTATCGCTTAAGGGCAAGGAGCCAGGCCTTGATGTGAATAAAGACCACGCGAGGCGAGATTAGTCTTTGGCGCCCCACAGAAATCCAAGGCTTACTTGAGACGCCGTTAGGGAAGCCGTGAGAGACTTGGATGCTTAAATGAAAAGGACCCCAAGGATACTACACTCAAAAGCGGAGATCCATAATCTCTTAGAGGGGCATACGCGCGTAACGTTCTTGCCGCCGCCGAAGAAAGGCAGAAGGGCGGCCTAAGATGGACCGCAGCGATTGAAGAGTTTTAGGCACGGGGCATAGTTCTAGGTTTATGGTGGGCAAAGATGGCAAGGCTCGCGATGGTTAGCAACGGAACCATAGCAGCGCTCTATGATGGCAACTTTTACATAAAGGGCATTTACTATCCTATGCTTGACCAACACCACAACCACTCAGTGAACGGCGCCTTTAAGATAGGCCTTTGGAAGGACGGCCAAATGATATGGCTTGAGAGTGTAGACAAGTCCATTGAAATGGATAACCTGATAGCCAGGGCCATTTTCAGGTTAGGCGATGTAACTGTAGAGCTTACTTCGTTGGCTTCCCAAACGAGGCCGGCGATAATAACCAAGGTAAGCATAAGGGGCGAGGGGCTCTTTAGATTCATACAATACAATGACTTTAGGCTTAACAACAGCGAGCTCGGCGACACGGCGCTCTATGACCCCCGTCTTGACGCCGTCATCCATTACAAGGGAAGTACCTGGTTCGCGGTCACCTCATCACATAAGCTTTACGAGTATACTACTGGAAGGAGAGACCAAGGTGTCGTACTTAATGACTGCCAGGACGGCACGCTGGGTAAAAACCCTATAGCCCAGGGCTCCGTTGACAGCGCGGTCTCCATAGCTGCCAAGGAATTCTACCTCTACATAGTTGCCGGGAGAAGCTACAAAGACCTTGTGGAGTCCGTGAAGGACCTAAGAGACAAGCCTAGCGAGCACTTTGAGCGCGACAGTAAGTACTGGAACGTTCTCACCGAGCCTTTCAAGGACGCAAAGATCTTGAAGCAAAGTATAGCCGTGCTTCTCGGACACATGGGTAATAGCGGCGAGGTGCCTGCCTCGCTGGATACAAGCATACTCAAGTTTAACCTTGACACATACGCCTATACGTGGCCAAGGGACGCCGTTCACATAGCCATGGCCCTTGACTCCATGGGTTACTGGTCCTTCACCAGGAGGTTCTACGAGAAACTGTTTACCGAGCTGATGACCCCTGAAGGCTACCTTTACCAGAAGTATAACGCTGATGGCACGTTCGGAAGCACGTGGCACCCGTGGACCTCCGAAACGGAGGTCAGCAAGAACATACAGGAAGACGAGACCGCTCTAGCGGTCTACGGTTTTTGGTATCATATAGTGAGATCTAATGACTATTTCCTGTTACGTGAAGTTTATGAGAATTTAGAGAGAGCAGTGGATTTCATGGCGAGTTTCATTAACGAGAAGCTGTCCCTGCCCTTGATGAGCTACGATCTCTGGGAGGAGAGGCTAGGGGTTCACACTTACACCATCGCTGCCCTCTACGCTGCCATGAAGAGCGCTGCGGACATAGCTAGGAGGCTTGGCGTGTGGAGTAAGGAAGATAAATGGGGACGCTTAGCCAAGGTCTTTCAGAACGGCTTCAGAGAGCACATGTTTAACAAGGATGGAGGCTACTTCTACAGGATGATAATAGTAGACAAGGAGAAGGTCGTCGACGTTGATAAGACCGTGGACTCCTCTACCCTGGCGGCCGGCCTCTTTGGCCTCGTGGAACCCTCAGATCCCATGTTTGATAGCACAGTGAAAGTGGTTAAGGATAAACTGTGGGTCAACAGGGTAGGAGGCCTTGCAAGATATGAGAACGACTATTATCAGAGAATCAGCGCTGACTACTCCGGCATACCTGGCAACCCATGGATCATCACTACCCTTTGGCTTGCGCAAGCCTACATATTGCAGGGCAACCCTGACGCTGCAAAGCAGCTAGTGTCATGGGTTAACGGCGTGGCGTCGCCAACCGGCATGCTACCTGAGCAGGTGAGCCCCTTTGACTCTGCGCCGCTCTCGGTCATGCCGCTCGCCTGGAGCCACGCCGAGTACGTGAAGACCCATGTTATGCTTAACGGGGGAAGCTTCATGCCGCCTAAGTAGTAAAACTTAGAGCCGAATATGGGCACTTTAAACCTCGCAGCCCTTAATATCAAGAAGGTGCACGGCCTTAGCTAGCATCTGCAGCCAGGAGGCCCTCAAATGGTATGCCACTAGGCCATGGGCGCTTCACTGCGATGAGAGCAGGTACTATTGTGAGCCTATAAGCGGCGGGTTCATGTTTATAGTTGAAGGCTGTAACGAGAAGGCCTTTGCACCCCTGTCACTGACAGCTGACGGTAAGGCTCTAAGCGAGCTTGACTCTAACGAGGAGTGGCTGAACGCAGCCCTTAGAGGTGACGCAGGCCTTCCAGGAAGGCTTAAGGTTGATTGTCGTGCCGCCATAAGGATAAGGGGGATTAAGGTTGTGAGCTCAGGGCAGAGGTCCGTAGAGTATGAGGCTTACGCCAACAATGACGAAAAGGTTCTCATAAAGGCCTTAAGACGTCACGAGCCCGACAACGTAGAGCACTTAGTGCTCGATTACCTTACAGAGAAGAACTTTAGGTGGTCCCCGCGGCTCCTCTGCTCCGTGCTCTTTGACGGCGCGCCGTATCTGTTAATAACTAAATTCATAGAAGGCCTTCCAGCAGCAACTGAATACGTCAGTAGCTCGTTTGTAAGGTCTGTCGAGAACACAAGGGCGTTAGGCTCAAACATAGGCAAGACGTTAGCGGACCTTCACGCAACGCTTTTGGGGTGCGACGCCGCGTGGTGCAGGCCTGAACCCATAAGTGAGAATGACGTAAGGTCGTGGTTAAGGAGATTAAGCTGGAGGGCAACATGGCTGAGAGAAAAGGCCCCTCACATGCTTCCCTCCCACGACAGAACGCTTCTCTTAGAGGCTGCGGACTCCCTTGAAGAGCTAGCAGGTGACTTAGAGCCCTTAGCCGAGAGGCTCGTGGGAACCCTTAAGATGAGGACTCATGGGGACCTCCACCTCTATCAGGTGATAAAGGGCCCCAATGACAACGTCTACTTCATAGACTTTGGCGGTGAGCCGTACAAGATGCCCGCAAGCAGACTTGAGAAGGAGCCCGCGGTAAGGGACCTGGCAGCCCTAGCCAGGAGCTTGGACTATGCTGGCATGATGGGCGAGCAGCTTAGGACTGGGGAGTCCCTGCTTCGGGTAACCTCCTGGCCTCCTAGGGACCTGCTCGCATGGGAGAGCGAGACGTTTAAAGTAATCCTAGACTCATACATCTCTGAGGCCAAGTCAAGGGGGCTTAGCAACCTTTACGACGGGATCGGGGCCCTCTTCTTCTGGCTAGTGGAGAGGACTAGCTACGAGGCTGTTTATGAAATAGTTGCACGCACCGGGTACCACTACGTGCCGCTCAACGCGCTGCTCAGGTACAGGGATGGAAATGATCATTTGGCCAGTTTCATTAGAGGTCTAGCCTAGCGGTGCGTTAGTATGGCCGTTAGGGGCTTGGTGGAGTCTATTATTACAAAGCCGAAGCGTATGAACTGCAGCCTCGAGCCCTTAGTGTAGTTGTCTATGTAGCCCTCGACAAGGCCTTCGTGGACCACCAGCTTTAAGCCGTCAGGTTCCAGGACCCTTATGCTTACGGCACCCCGCTCGGGGACCCACTGGATAACTGGATAACCTTCTCTCCTCGCCTCGTCAAGGTTGTCGTTCTTAAACTCCAGCACGTTATCACCTAGTCTTACTGTGTAGTTCCCAAGGCCTGCTAACCTCACGACCGAAGACTTGAGATCGTCAGCGGGCACGTATACATAGTCGCCGTCGCATACCTTTATCTCGCGCACTGCCTGGGGCCTGTTAGGATGAAGCGGTATCCTTGCTGTAATGCAGCCCTGCTGGCTCAGCCTGACCCTCACGCCTTTGCCCTGAGAGGTCTCGACGAACATAAGCCTGTCAGCCATAGAGTCTAGCTTCTTTCTGTTAATGGCAGCCAGGTTGGCCCAGCTGAGCTTGGCGTCCCCGGGCCTCACGCCAACCTCAAGTATCACGTCCCTTATAGACTCAGGCAGTATGCCGCGCCTCCTGAGTCCTGCAATAGTCCCGAACCTTGGATCATCAAGCCCCATGAACTCGTCTGGGCGCTCGCTCATAATCTTCTTAATGTAGCTCTTGCTCATTATGAAGCCCTCGAGCTTAAGCCTGCCGAAGTGTATGAACGCCGGCTCCTGCCAGCCGAAACAGGTGTAGACGTACTTCTGCTTCTCCGTGTTGACCTGATGCTCCTTCCCCCTCAGGACGTGAGTTATGCCCATCAAGTGGTCGTCTACGCTGACGGCGAAGTTATAGGTCGGCCAGACTATGTACTTGCTCCCGGTCAGCGGATGAGGATGTGATTCGGTGTCTACGATCCTTAGCGCCACCCAGTCCCTAACGCTTGGGTTTGGATGTGAGAGGTCGGTCTTGAACCTAACTACGGCCTCTCCCTCTTCGTATTCTCCGGCTAACATCCTGTCGAACTGCTCTAGCTGCCACTCAGGAGGCATTGAGCGATATTTAGGCTCAGCCCCTGACGCTATAGCCTTCTTGGTCTCGTCCCCGCCTAAGTCTACGTAGGCGCAGCCCCTCTCGAGGGCCTCTCTGGCTATCTCATAGAACTTCTCCATCCTCAGGCTCTGTATATACTCCTCATCCCACTTGATCCCAAGCCACCTGAGGTCCTCCTTTATTAGGTCATAGGCCTCCTTCATGGGGGTCTTTGTCCTGGGGTCTGTGTCCTCAAACCTGAGGACCATCTTCCCCTTATAAATCCTAGCGTATTCATAGCTTAGTATGGCTGGCCTCGCGTTGCCTATGTGGATAACGAAGTCAGGGTTAGGCGCGAAGCGCGTGACCACGTGGCCCTCGACGGCGTTCGGCAACTGTGGTAGCGACTTAGGCGCCTCGGAGGGGCGCTTCTGCTCAAGCGCTTCGCCTATGAGCTCGAGCTCCTTCCTCTGCTGCTCAGGGCTTAACTTGTTGACCTCATCGACGACCTGTCTCGCGAGCTCGGCCAGCTCCCTTGCCCTTGGCCTGAGGTCAGGCCTCTCGCCCAGGACGGCCGCTAGTACGCTGTTTACCTGCGCTCGGCCTCCATGAAGGTATGCATTCTTCAGCGCGATCCTCCTCAACAGGGCCTTTAAGTCCTCGCTCAAGGCCTCGCTGCCCACTGTCCCTGAGGAGCACCTCTGGGCACTTTAAGGTTGCCCGAGACGCCCTCGGCGACCTTCCTGGTGTGCCGCCGTAACTCAGCGCAGCCCTTCTTCATGGTCCCAGGAAGCCCTTAACATTACTAGGTCTTCCCAGCCCAGGACATGCAGCGTCTACCGAAGTCACTCACTTGTCGCGCTGAGCGCTGAACAGTGCTAAGTCCTTCAGCACCTCGTAAGCCTCTTCGTCAACTATGTAACCTCTTTCCCTCAGCGTTACCAATTTGTCTATCGCTAGCTGGGAGTAGCTGTTGGCTAGCTCCTCGGCGTAACTGAGAGCCCCTGTCTGCCTTATCAGGTCCGCGGCCGCCTTCAGCTTCTCCTCACTGTAGTTGCCCGAGAAGACCTCCTCCAGGAGCTTGCGGGCCTCCTGACTTCTTGAGGCAGCGTATATCACCAGGAGCGTCTTCTTGCCCCTCCTTAGGTCGCTATACACTGGTTTCCCTGTCTTGCTGGGGTCGCCGAAGAGACCTAGTATATCGTCCCTTATCTGGAAGGCGAGCCCTACAAGCCTACCGTACTCACCTATGGCCTCGACTACTTCGTCCTTGGCCATGGCCGCCAGGGCGCCCATCTTTGCTGACGCCTCTATGAGCGCTGACGTCTTCAAGTATATCATAAGAAGGTAGTCATTAGGGCCCACCTCCCAGCTCTTCTCGAACAACATGTCATATGCCTGACCCTCAGCCACCTTCCTGGCGGCCTCCGCTAGCGTCCTCACGGCCTTATTTACATAGGTCTCTGGCAGGCCTGCCTTCATGGCATCAAATATCGAGAGGAATGAAAGCGAGAACATGAGATCCCCTGCAGTTATAGCCATTGGCACGCCAAAGACCTTGTGGACCGTGGGTATACCCCTCCTGAAGTCATCGTTGTCCATAATGTCGTCATGCACCAGCGTGAAGTTATGAAAGACCTCAACGGCGACAGCAAGGGGCAGGGCCCTTGGCTCAGCCTCAGCGCCACCCAGCGCCCTGGCAGCCATGAGCAGGACCAATGGCCTGAGCCTCTTGCCGCCACCCTTAAGGAGGTGGGCGCTGGCCCTGTAGAGCTCCTCAGGCGATCCCCTGAGGACCTCAAATATGGCCGAGTCTATCAGGGGAACGTACTTCTTTGAGGCTTCCTCAAGCGCTTCAAACGGCAAGCTTATTCCGCCAGAGTAGGGGCTCAAGCCGAGAAGTTAATATGTATCTCTCAACGTCTACGCCTCTAACCTTTAGCTCCTCGTTTAGCCTCCCCCATATAGTAAGGCCTGACCTCCACAGGTCCTCAACCTTTGTCCCTCCTACCATAAATATTGCCGTCTTAAGCTGGTAGATCAGCCCCTCTATAAATGAAGTGAGGCCCTGGGGACCTTTTGAGAGGGCCCTGAGCGCAGGCGCCGCAAAGCCTGCTACGTCGGCCCCAAGGGCTATCACCTTAGCCACGTCAAGGCCGTTCCTCACCCCTCCGCTACCAACTATGTAAGCCCAAGGCGCAGCAGCCCTAGCCTCAACGACCGCGACGGCGGTTGGGTTCCCCCAGCGGTCAGCTAAAGGTCCAGGGTCCCTTAACGGCAAGCCCCCATGACGAGCTGCGGACCTCAGGGCCTCGACCTTTATCCAGTTAGTTCCGCCAAGCCCTGCCACGTCAAAACACTTAACGCCTATTGAGCTCAGTAAGGCTACGTCCTCCCTGCTGAGGCCTGTGCCCACCTCCTTCACTATAACTGGTACCGACAGCTCCTCTACCAGCTCCTCTAACTTAGCCAGGACGCCGCTGAAGTCGGTGTCTCCTTCGTCCTGGTATGCCTCCTGGCCAGGATTAAAGTGAACAGCTATAGCGTCAGCCTTTATCATATCAATTGCAGCCACCGCCTCCCTTAGGCCGTAGCCCTTGCCCAGCTGAGGCGCCCCCAGGTTAGCCACTATGAAGGCCGACGGCGCCTTCTCCCTCACAACCGAGTACGTGCGGGCGAGGGACGGGCTCTCTATGCCAGCCCTCTGGCTGCCCACGCCTAACGCTATCCCAGACCTCTCTGCCACCTCGGCAAGCTGCGCGTTCACCCTCTCGGCCTCGGGGTGCCCGCCCGTCATGCCTGTTATCATGAGCGGCGCCCGAAGCTCCTTACCACAGAAGTCCTTAGTTAGGTCTACGTGGCTCAGGTCGGTGAGCGGGGAGGCCCTGTGGACCAGCCTGACGTACTCAAGCAGCGTGCTCTCGCTGGCTTCGGTCGATCCCTTAGAGACTAGCTCTAGGTGCTCGAGCTTTCTCCTTGACGTCTCGCTCAAGTCCTAGCCCTTACCCTGACCAAAGGAGCTGGCTTAAGAGCTCTGCGACTGAGAGGCCCTTCCCATTAGCTCGTCTATAACCTCGGCGTATACGAAGCCTACGATGATCCAGAGCAGGAATAAGTTCGTCTCGCCGCTGAGAGCTCCCATGCTGATTGTTAACGTCCAGACGCTGTAAATAATGGCAACTAGGCCAAGTATAATAAGCAGCAACCTCCTGCTAATCCAGCCCATGAACCTTAGGGAGCTATAAGTCAGCGCCCTCTTCATAGTCCTGAACTCCTGAATAACGAACGAGACGCCGGCCGATATGTGAACAAATAGGTTAGCCATGCCCGCTAGGCCTCCGTAGACCAGGAACAGCTCGAAGGGCCTCCCGGCCAAGGCGAGCGGAGGCACCACCACCAACGAGTAAGCAAGTATTGTGGCCAGGACGGCGTTGAAGGGATGGCCGTCTTTCGTGTTGGAAAGCGAGTAAGGCAACATGTTGTTCTTCGCCATGGCATAGATAGTTCTTGAGGTCGCTGCCATGAATGACAGCGACGCGAGCACGCCGTCGTTGAACGCAGCGAATAACAAGATTATCAGGGCGAACTCCCTGTAGTAAAGCCTCAGGAAGTCCATGATAGGGACCTTAGCTGAAAGTATATAATTTAACTTGCCTGAGTACATCCCTGCATCTATGATTGAGTATACCACCAAGGCGCTCAGCAGGCCCCCAAGCACGACGACCAAAAGGGCTGCCCTGCCTATGTCCTCACGCTTTAAGGCCTCGCCTCCGAGCGGCGTTATCGAGCCGTAGCCCGTTGGAATGCCAACGGCGAACAGTATCGCTGTAGCGAGCAATGACGGGCTTAGCCTTCTAGCTGTGGAGAACGGGTTGTAAAACTTAAACCCGACAATCGCAAGGTTTGCAACGGCTATGAATATCAACGCTATAAGCTCTGCTATCGCAGCTATCTCAGCATACCTGGCAGAGGGCCTTATGCCTAAGGCCAGGAATGCAGAGGCTGCAACGAAGATGGTGATCGCCCAGAACATTGGGTGAAGGCCTATAACGTATTGAAGTACATAGGCTGCCCCCATTATGTAGGCTGCCCCATAGATCACCGAGTAAAATATGTAAACCCATCCCGTCTCAAGCCCTAGCCTTCGCGTCATAGTGTAAAGCGCATATATGTAATAGCCGCCGGCCTCCGCGTACCTCCTCGATAGGCCATAGACAGGGACAGCGTTCAGAAGCACGACAGTGGTTCCAAGGACGATAGCTATGGGCGAGAACCTGCTCGCGTAAACCAAGACCCCCGTCGCATAGGTCAGGAGGCTGAGCAGGGCGGCCTGGCCGCCGAAGGAGAGGAACACTAGTTCACGAAAGTTAAGGGTCCTCGTAAGACCCGTGCTCCTGGGCTCGGCGCTGTTGACCCTCTCATTACCACTCATGTCGCTTTTATGGCTATGAGTTCTGCTCCCTTAAAAAGTTTTAAAGGGTTCTTTAACAGGGCCTACGCGAGCGTCATGGCTGGTGAGCCCTGCAGGTACTTAGAGGAGCTGAAGGAGGCCACTAAGAGGTTCGAGTCCCTTAGGCTTCAGTACGAGTCAACTGTTGCTGACCTGAAGACCATAATATCGGCTGAGGACGAACTGATATCGTGCCTAAGGCTTCACGCGCCCGGCTACTTCGACAACCTGGACGTCCCGACTTTAACGGCTTCCATTAACCTAGAGATGCCAGGCCTAAGCGACATAAAGGGCTGCGATGAAGCCCTCAGGGCCCTGCTTTCCCTCAGGTCGCGGGAGTCCTCACTGTCATTTATGATATCAGAGCTGCACAGGTTCTTGGTCAATGAGGTCATAAGGCTCTCAGGCCTCGTGGCTTTATGTAGACATTATGAGCCTCAGCTCGCTGAAAGGGTTTACTCAGAGGTCCTAGACAAACTAGTGGCCAAGTACCTAGGACTCTGAGGCCTGGCCTCTCCCTGGCCTCACGCTTACTATACGGTATACCAGATACAAGACTTCAGCCAGCAGGAGTACCTGGACCGGGTCAACGTTAAGGCTGACGTGACCCGTTAAGCTGACTAAGACCCACACAGGCGGATATACGAGGACCTTTGCGGCAAGGGCCCTCGCCACGTAAATTAGGTGACCTACGTCAGACCCGACCACGAACCCCAGCGGCAGAAGCCTCAGCCTAGGGTATAGCAAGAGGATCACCAGGTATACCAGGATCCCAAGGTCTACAGCGAGGCCTGAGGCGAGAGGGCCCCCGTCGCCAATCATTACGCCTAGGGCCAGGAGGAGAAACGTGAAGAGGCCTATGACTGCCCACTCAACCCACTTGAGGCGCCTCTCCAAGCCCTCAGGCGTTAACTGGGTCGTCAAGCCTTCCTGGGTCTAGGGCTAATATGAGGGCTTTTAAAGCCCTTTATTTAACGGTTAACCGAAAGAACTATGCACGCCTTTAGACATGGTCGTCACGGACCATTAGGCGGCGGAGAGGCGATCATACGTAACGTGCTCAGCGCCCTTGACCTAAAGGAGGGCATGATAGTAGCTGACTTAGGCTCAGGGCCAGGCAGGTTCACAATACCTATAGCAAAGGCCGTGGGGGCCAAGGGTAAGGTCTATGCCATAGACATCGACGAAGGCTCCCTGAAGGAGCTATCGGAAGCCACGAGGTCGAAGGGCCTCAGCAACGTCGAGACCATAAGGGCTGACCTGACCAAGGGTATTCCTTTGCCCGAATCTCACTTGGACCTCGTCTTCATGGCTAACGTCCTTCACGATCTTGTCCACTCGGGGACGGGTGACTTCATAATCAAGGAGGTCGAGAGAGTCCTGAAGCCCGGGGGGACCTTTGCCGTGCTTGAGTTCAAGAAGTCCTTTACCCTATTTGGGCCGCCGCTATGGCTAAGGCTCAGCCCTGAGGAAGTGCTGGAGCTGGTGGGCAAGGCCTCTATGTCGCTTAGGCCCGAGCCGGCAATTAATGATATAGGCGAGCACCACTACTTACTGAAGTTCAGGAAGCTCGGGGAGTGAAGCCCCTTTGACCCCTCACGTGAGCAGGGACGAGCTGCTTAGGAGGCTTAAGGCGTTAAGGGACGAGGCCTCTAAGTCGGGCTGCGACCTTGTGTACATAGCGAACGCCACCTCGATATTCTACTTCACTAACCTTTACTTCATACAAACTGAAAGGCCCTTGGCGCTCCTGGTGCCTCTGGACTCGGACCCCATGATCATAGCGCCGTCCGTGGAGAAGGGGCATATCGAGTACAGGAACAAGGCGTTCGGTGGCGTAGTCAACGAGGTAGTGTACTACTTCGACTACCCTGGCGAGACGAGCTTCGTGGAGCTAGCCGCTAACGTCATAGCTTCCCAGCTAGGGGCCAAGTGCGTCATGGGGGACCTTCAGTCGGGCGCCCAGCCCCTATACGGCTACAGGGGCGTCAGCCTAGCTGACGTGCTTAAGTCTAGGGGGCTCAGGTGGCTGGACCTGGGTGATTTCGTTTACGGCCTGAGGCTTCGCAAGAGCGATGAGGAGCTCAAGCTCATAGAGGAGAGCGGCAGGTGGGCCGCGAGAGCCCTTGAGGTAGCCCTTCAGGTAACCCGCCCAGGCATGTGGGACTGGGAGGTCATGCTGGACGCCAGCAGGCAGGTCCTAATGGAGATGAATAACTTCTATAAGCCCTACACCCCCCTCAAGGAGCCCGTAGGCCCTGTCGTGGGCTTCAGGGGCCAGGTCGGCGAGTTCTCAGCGTTCCCTCACGCTCTGTTCTCAGAAAGGCCGATCAGGGAAGGTGATGTGCTGGGCGTAGGATCAGGGCCTGAGATAGGCGGCTACTACGCGGAGCTTGAGAGGACCTTCGTCGTCGGGGCGCCCAATAATGATATCAGGAGGCTCTTTGAGTACATGTTGAGACTAAGGAAGGCTGCCATAGAGGCCGCGGCGCCGGGCGTTGAGGTCTCTAAGATAGACGCGGCGGTAAGGGAGGAGGCCAAAAGGCTCGGCGTCACCGATCTGCTAAGACATCACGTAGGTCACGGCATAGGCGTTGAAATTCATGAGCCGCCGTACCTTGACATAGGCTACAGGGCCAGGCTTGAGCCAGGCATGGTCTTCACTATCGAGCCGGGCATTTACGTACCTGGGGTCGGGGGTTTCAGGCACAGCGACACGTTCGTCGTCACAAGGGAAGGCGTAAGGCAGCTCACTAGGTTCCCTGAGGACCTTGACGAGCTAGTCGTGAGGCCCTAGCAGAGGTCAACTACGTCAGGGTTCCTGATCTTGAACCTCTCGTTCCTCTGGACAAGCCCCCTCTCGTGATAGCTTAGCGCCTCCCAGAAGCCGTCTATGTAGTCCTTCTCAAGGCTTATCTTAACGAGCCACTTAGCGCCCTTCCAGCCATACAGCGAGGGGTTGAAGAGCCTCGCGGGCCCCCCGTTCTCGGGCGACAGGCGCTGGCCATCGATGCCAAACACTATTAGGGTCCTATGGGCCTCCTCGATCGGGATTACCGTAGAGTACCCGGTAGCGCTCTCCGCGAAGACCCACTTGGCCTCCGACAGGTCTCCCATCCCCCTAAGGAGCTCGTCCAGGGTGACGCCCGTGTACCGCTTCCCTTTGACGCTCCACCCCGTGACGCAGTGAAAGTCCATAGCTCCCAGGTCCTTTGAGCGCTCGAGAAGCTCCTGATAGGTTAAGGTCCTCCTGGAGCCCTTCCACTCTAAGGCTAAAGACCACGACTCAGGGGGTATCCTTGGTATCTCGCCCTCCGCTGAGTAGATAACGAACTTCGGTATGGCTACCTGGCCTACGGGGGTCTCGCCCTGCTCACATTCCCTCGCGGCCTCCCTATAGCCCAGGTTAGTGCCGACGGTCACAGCCTCACCTTTAGCAAGCCTCTCCAGGGCCTCCCTTCCAAGCACGGGCAACGACGTCGCTGACAGGACCCCGCTCACGTTCAGAGGGACGTTCTTCCTGACGACGAGCCTCAGCTCCCCGATCTCGCTAACACCGAAGGTCAGGCGGAACTTGTAGAGGTCGAAGGACCTGCCTATCAGCTCCCTCTCCGAGAGGAGCGGGGCCAGCTTGGTCCCCAGGGCGTCTCCGAGCGTCCTGCTGGCTTCCTCAGCCATGGCCCTGACTTCCGTAACACTGCTCAGGCTCCCAGACACCGTGCACTCAAAGACCACAGCTATGCCTAAGCGTGCCAGCCTCCTGTTGAGGTAAGCCCTGCACCCTGTGACAGTGCCGCTCAGGCCTGTCACCTTCCGACAGGGGGCCCCAGCCCTCCTTAATTTTAAGCCAGGGTACCGGGGGCCGCTTGATATCGGAAAAGCTCGACAAGGTCCCAAGAAGGTACAGGCCCCTTGGGGCCGCCCTGGCGGCGCCGCTAGTGGCCAGGCTACTTCACCTGAGCCCTCCAGCCGCCGTCGTGGACTCAGCGGCGATAGCGGCTGGCCTTGGGGCCGGCCTAGTAATAGCCTTCAAGTTCCTTCGCAGGCCAAGGCGTGAAGACTCCAAGTTTGAGGTGAAGGCGCTCGAGATTGAGGTAGGGGGCTCGGCCGAGGAGAGGGCCCAGGGGGCGAGGCAGATCGAGGAGGTCCTCAAGCAGAGGGCAAAGGCAGGCAAGGTCAGGTACTTGGTCCTCTCGGCGCTTCAAGGGGGCTTCAGCAGGACCATAGTGGGCGTGGGGGGCGACCCGAAGGAGGTTGGGGTGGAGTTTGAGGTTGTTAAGACCCTCATGGCTATGAACCTTAAGAACCTCAGGCTAAGGGACGTAGACGCCGGGACCCTTGAGGTCGTTTCAAGGGTCCTCTCAGCGGTGGCCCCCTCTTCGAGGGCCGAGCCCCTCTTCATAACGCCAGAGACGGGACTCGTCACGGTAGAGCGCCCAGGTGGCATATACCTCGGCACGGCCTACGAGGGCGCCTACCCAAAGCCCACTTACCTGACAGAAGACGACATAAAGGGACACGTAGCAATATTCGGGTCAACGGGCACTGGGAAGACTACCACCTTGACTCTGCTGACCCTGAGGGCTTCCTCGGCAGGGTTCAGAGTTATAGCGCTTGACTGGGCTGGTGAGATGCAGAAGGTCCTCAACAGGCTAGGCGTTGACCGCGAGCTATCGGTCATAGACCCAACGAGAGACGGCGGCGTGAACCCCTTCGCCGAGGAAGGCCTCGCCAACAGGCCTGAGCTCTTAGTCGACATGCTGTCCGACGCCCTCGACCTGACCCAGCCCCAGGCCTACCTCCTCCTCAGGGTCATAGAGGACAGGGGCCTGCCCTCTGACTTCAATGAGCTTGAGAGGGCTGTGGAGGCCTACCCTGAGGAGGCCCGGTGGGACAGGGACGTTAAGAGGGGCCTGCTGAGGAAGATAGCGGTCCTTACGAGCGGTGAGTCTAGGAGGCTGTTCAGCGGGTCAGTAAGCCTTGATGAGGTAGAGAGTCGTGACAAGGTGGTGGCCATAGATCGCATAGAGAGCCCCTCGGTCCGCAGGGCCTACTCCCTGGTCCTCCTCTCAGCGCTCTTCACTAAGAGGGACAGGGCAGAGCCACTGCTAGTGGCTATAGATGAGGCCCATAACCTGATGGGCAACGAGAACGATATAGTTGGAAGGATAATGGCGGAGGCCAGGAAGTACAGGCTTCATGTGGCCCTGGCCACGCAGTCCCCCTCTTCAATCCCTAACAGCGTGCTGCTTAACGCCAACACTAAGATAGTTCACGCCCTTAGGAGCTCGCGCGACAAGGAGATAATATCACAGTCCATGAACCTGCACTACGCCCTGCTTGAGGAGCTCGACAAGCTCGGGCCAGGGGAGGCGATAGTTCAGTCCCCCTCGCTGTCAAGACCCGTTCTCGTGAAGGTCGAGCTCGGCTCCCCAGCTCGCCACGGCAACGGCTATCTCGTCAAGGGAAAGCCAGTCCAGCTTAACGCCGCTGTCCCACCTCACAAGCTTTTCAAAGAAGACGTCCAGGGCCTCGTTAACTTCAATCCCTGAGACATCTATTTCGAAGACCATGTCGTCATAGTCAAGCACCTCATGTGCCACGGAGCCAAGGGCCTCAGCCATGACGTTCTCGAGGACCTTCCTTCTCTCCCAGCCCCTCCCCTCCAGCCTCCTCATCAGTATGAGCGGGTTAAGGCGGAGGAGCGCTACGGCCGCCGTGACGTCGTAAAGGGAGGGGTCGTCAAGGAATAACGAGGGGTAATGCGTCGATATTATAGTGCACGGCCTCGAGAGCTCGTCCCTGACGGCCCTCAATAACGCCTCTTCATCTATTATGAGGGTTCCAGGCCTCTCTGGGTCAGGCCTGCCGAGTAACCTCTCCACGGCTATCAGAGAAGGCTCTACCACCTTGCACTGAAGCTCCTCTGCGAGGGCGCGGGAGAAGGTGCTTTTCCCAACGCCTGGGGTCCCAGCAACTATTATCACGAAGGGCTCCACGCGCTTCTCCCCTTCCACAGCCTCGCTATCTCATCCTCAGGCGCGGAGTAGTAGGCCTCTTCGCCGGCTAAGCTGATCACCCTCACCATAGGCCTCTCGGAGGCCTCGCCTACACGACCTATGACCGAGTACTCAACGCCGAGCTTTCTGAGCAGCGCCTCAAGCTCCTCAAGCCTCTGAGGGGGCACGGTGGCAATCAGAGACCCGCTACCCATCGACTTGAGGAGGTCGAGGGAGAGAGCCCCTAGGACCCTCCTAGTGATATCGAGCGCCTTAACTCTTGACCTCTCCACCGTGACCTCCTTGCCTGAGGCCGCCGACAGCTCGTACAGGGCGCCTATGAGGCCGCCTTCAGTGACATCATGCATGCCCGTAACTAGGCCGCGCTCTGCCAGCGCTAAGGCGTAGTTGACGACACTTAGCCTGCTAAAGAGTGACACCGCGGCATCTAGGTCCTCGGGCGAGACGCCCTTGGCGAGGGCCTGCTCCCTGAAGTCTGTGGCCACTATTACAGTGGCCTCAAGGGCTGCCGGGCCTACCTGAACTACCATGTCGCCTGTCTTAGCTCCACCAGTCCTTAGGGCGCAGCCGCGGCAGGCGCAGCCCATAACTGTGGCAACAACAATAGGTGTCCTAAGGTTGGGCGCGGCCTCCGTATGGCCCCCAACTATCTCGATGCCCAGCCTTCTGGCCTCGTTACTTGCGTCCTCCATTATCGCAGCTAACGATGAAAGCCTTGAGCCGGCTGGCATCAGGACGTCAAGGAGGGCCCACGCAGGCCTCGCGCCCCTGGTCGCAACGTCGTTTGACGCCACGTCTATGGCCAGCGCCCCAGCCCTGTATGAGGCCTCCGTTATGGGGTCGCTGTGAACAGCTAGGATGCAGCTACCAAGGTCTATAAGGGCTGCGTCCTCGCCCACGGCAGGCCCAAGGACCGTGGAGAGCCTGACAAAGCCCTTCGCTCTACTAAGGACGAGGCGCTCAAGTTCATCAGTGGGCAGCTTCCCTACCCACCCTCCCTCATAGAGCTCAGGCTTCACCACTCCTCCCTTGCTAGCCTGGCCGCCTTGACCATGTTAATGAGCTTGGTCTTAGCGACCTCCCTTGGGAGCCTCTTCAGGCCGCAGTCGGGGTTTATGTACACCTTCTCGGGCGCCAGGATCCCGAGCTTCATAAGGCGGTCTATATCCCTCTTCACCTCCTCAACGGTCTCTACCTGAAGGGAGTGGACGTCTATAACTCCATAGCCTAGCTCCTTGTTGTACCCGTACTCCTTAAGGTATGGTAGTAGCCTGAAGTCGCTGTTCTTGAACTCCAACGCGAACTGGTCCACTGGGTAGTCAAGTATGTAGGGCAGCAGCCTCTCGAGGCGCCCATAGCATATGTGGACCACGCGCTTCGCCTCAACCCCTGCGAACACGTACTTTAGGGCCTCGCCCGCTAGCTGCGCCTCCTCCGGCCACGGCCTCGTTGACAGCGCGGGTTCGTCGACCTGAACGTACTTGGCCCCCGCCTTAACGGCGTCCATTACCTCCTCCCTTATGATCTTGGCCAGCGCCATTATCAGCTCGGCCCTGTCCCTGTAGAAGACGTTGAAGCTCCACTCCATCATGGTGTACGGGCCTGTTATTATGAACTTGACGGGCCTGCCCTGGCTAATTGATGAGGTATAGGCCCAGTCCTCGATGGCCAGGGACTTCTCCCTTCTCAGCTCGCCAACTATGATGGGCTTCCTGAAGTACATGTTGTCAAATATCCTGACCCACTCGCCCTCCGCGTACCCCTTAACCCTCTGAGCGAAGTAGACAACCATGTCCTCGCGAGACTGCTCGCCGTCGCTTATTATGTCGACCCCTGCCTCAAGGTAGTCCTTGACGACCTCTGATATTGGGGCCCTGATGAGCCTGTGGAACTCCTCCTCACTTATCTCGCCACGGTCCCTCCTCTTTATGATCTCAGAGGCGCCCGCTATCTTAGGGTAGCTCCCTATGACTGTCGTTGGGAACTTGGATGGAACCTGATAGCTCAAGCCCTTTCACCCCTCAGCCTCTCAGTATAATATCCCAGCAGGAACGTCTTTCTTAAGCTGTAGGTATACGGTATTACGTCAAACCACGTGGTTGTCGTGAGCCCGGCCTCGCCGTCATAGCCCTTTAAGGCCTGCTTCACCCACTCCCTCACCCTCTCAAAGTTGTCGTCCTCTATCCTCCTGGCGTCTATAACTCCAAGGACAGGCCTGTGGTCGCCGAAGCCCTGGCCTCCTATGAGGTCAAGGGCCCTCTTGGGGGCGTCAGCCACGTCCAAAGATAAGTAATTGACCTTCGCCTCAAGGAGCTCCCTGTACACCTCGGCGCGCGGAACGTCGAAGTATATAGCTAACACTGTAGGGACCTTCAGCTGAGACGTTATTACGTTTATGAGCTCGACTGCCAGCCTCGCGTCGTCCTCTGTGACCTCTTGGTCAGAGAGGGCTGGCTCGTCTATCTGTATGGCCCCCGCGCCTGCCGCCTCAGCACGCTGGGCCTCAACGGCCAGTGCTGAGGCTATGCCTTCAGCTAGATCCTCCCTGCTCAGCCCAGAGGAGTTCTTTGAGAGCGTGACGAACGTGAAAGGGCCAGGGATGATCGCCTTAAGGGGTGAAGGCTCCGCCAGGTGCAGGAACGACCTGAGCCTGGGCGGCCAGACGAAGTCAGAGGGGTCAGGCCTGTCATTAAATACGGGCACCCTATAGAAGAAGTTGTTGTCAAAGTACCTCAGGAGGCCGTCAACGCTCACGTTTCTCCAGGCGGTCACGAAGGGTCTAAATATGTCGTGCCAGTCAACCATGCCGTCCACGACGAATTTCATGCCTGCGGCCTCCTGCGCTCCTATGATTCCAGCGCCCGCTGAGAGCACCCTCCAAGCGCTCTCGTGATAAGATATGTCGCCTCTCTCCACATCACGAAGCGCGTGCCTGACCTCCCTAGCCCTTGGGTAACCCCCTAAAACCATCGCCCACAGCTCCAAGTTAGACGCCGTAGAGCCTGCCTACAGGAAAGTAAAAAAGAACTCTCTGCACGATCGGGACGCTTTATAGCGCTTAGTTATGTGCTTACTCCTCGCTTTTTAACTTCTCAACCTTAAGAAACGTGGGCTACGGCTTGCCTAGGCTTTCGAGGAACGTCTATATAGTTGACGGCGTCAGGGTGCCTGTAGGCAAGTTCGGAGGGGCCTACAAGGAAGTCCCAGCCGTGGAGTTAGCCGCGTTCACGCTGAAGGAGCTCCTCTCGAGGGTAGACCTTAAGCCATCGGATGTTAATATGGTCATCTACGGCCACGTCATAAGGGCTGGCACAGGCATGGACACGGCCCGTCAGGTCGCGCTGAAGAGCGGCATACCTAGTGAGGTGGACTCTATGACTGTTGACATGGTGTGCGCCAGCGGCATGGCGGCGATAATCACGGCCGCCAATTACATAGCGGCGGGAAGCTATGACCTGATAGTCGCTGGGGGCATGGAGTCCATGAGCATGGCGCCCTTCCTGCTGAGCCCCACCGCCAGGTGGGGCGTGAAGCACCTCATAGGGAGGGAGTGGAAGATCCTGGACTCCATGGTTTACGATGGGCTATGGGACGTCATGCTTAACAAGGTTATGGGCGAGGAGGCTGACATGACCGCAAGGGAGTACAACGCGTCAAGGGACGAGCTTGACAGGATATCATTTGAGAGCCACGTAAGGGCCGCTAAGGCCTGGGACTCGGGCGCCATGAAGGACTTCGTGATCCCCTTCGAGAGGAACGGTAAGGTCCTCCTCGACCAAGACGAGGGCATAAGGAGGGATACCAGCATAGAGAAGCTGAAGGCGCTGCCTTACGCCTTCACTTCAGAGGGACCTCACACTGCGGGGTCCAGCTCACAGCTCAGCGATGGGGCTGCATCGCTGCTCATAGCGAGCGAGGATGCCGTCAAGGGCATGGGGCTGAGGCCCCTGGCCCGTATAGTAGGCTTCTCGTATTATGGCCTAGAGACGTGGAGGTTCCCTGCGGCGCCCGTGGGCGCCATAAAGAGGCTGCTAAGCGACGTCGGTTGGACAAAGGATATGGTCGACTACTGGGAGAACAATGAGGCCTTTGCTGTAAACAGCTACATCCTTCACACCGAGCTAGGAGTGCCTTATGACAGGCTTAACGTCCATGGTGGCGCAATAGCGATAGGACACCCCCTTGGGATGAGCGGGGCCAGGGTGACCCTTGAGCTGATAAACGTCCTTAAGAGGCATGGAGGGAGAAGGGGGGTGGCCTCTATCTGCCATGGGCTTGGAGGCGCCGCTTCCATAGCGCTTGAGCTCGTTTAATGAACCATTTTATTAATCGGACATTAGAAGAAGTCGCAAGCCCAAATCAACTCCTTTGTGAACACCGCGTAAGAATGCTAAAACTCCTGCCTAGCGAAGCCCAGAGCCATTCATTATCTTCAGGAGGAATATGCGAAGGGCCAGGCCCTCTGAGCTAACATAGCCCTTACCCTTTCAGCGTTCTCCTTGAAGGCCTGCAGCTCCCCTAGCCTGGCCTGTCTCCTCCTCTCGGCCTCTGCTAGCAAGTCCTTCTGCCAGTCCTCCTTGGCCTCGAAGGGCGGCACCGGCTCACTCCTACCAGTTGGACCTATGTGAACTAGCGTAAAGTAGCTGGTGGTAGCGTGCCTCTCCTCGCCAGTTATTTCGTCCCTCTTCACGACCTTGGCAGTGACCTCCATGCTTGACCTGCCTACATATGTCAGTGCGCTGTATACTATTACCGTCTCGCCGAGCAGTATTGGCGTGTAGAAGTCGGTATTATCGACGGAGGCCGTAACTACAGGCCCCCTCGCATATCTAGTAGCCACTATGGCCGTTGCCTCGTCAAGTATTCTCATGAGTTTCCCGGCGAAGAGGGCGTTTATCTGCATGACGTCCTCAGGCATCACAACCTTGTTAGTAACTATCATGTACTCCTTTGCAAGTGGTCTCGGGGGACTAACATCAAAGGTCCTCTGCCTACGGTCCCTTATTCTCTCCTCGCGGGCCCTCCTCCTCTTAAGGGCGTCCTCATAGAGCGCCTCCTCCTCGTGCGTCCTAGGCTCTATGCATATGCCAACAGGTGCCGGTCTCAGGTCCTTTCCAACGGCGACGTAAGTCATGTGGGCCAGCGTTGTTAGCCTCCTCTCACCCATGATGGGGTTTTCAGCCTCTACTAGAAGGTCCAGCTCAATGCTGCTCCTGCCAACGTAATCAACCCACGTGGTTATCACAGCGTTCTCACCTATGAGCACAGGTGATACGAAGAATAGGTCCTCAAGGCTTGCTAGAAGGGTTGGCCTCCTGGCGACCCTTGTGGCCTCAAGGCTAGATACCTGGACCATCCAGTCCTCAATCACGCCACCGAACAACATGCCTAACGGGTTAGCGTGCATAGGGAGAACCTGAAATATGGCAGCGGAAAGGGTCTGGAACGGCGATAAGGTTCTCTCACACATTGTTTCCTCCAAGCAAGGCCCTAGACAACTATTAGCAAGGTCCTTTATTTAAGCCTGCCATGTTAGGGACAGTTGGCCTCAACTATGACTTTCCTTACTTGTATACCCCTCTCCCTCAGCATCGTCGAGAAGTCCTCCATTACTTGGCCGTCAACGTCAAACACCTTGCCCGTATTTTTGCAGTAGACGTTTACGTGCGGCATTGGCTGATCAATCCGCAACTTGTCATCAACTGTGAAGGTGTCTATGACACCCATGGACTCCAGCATCTTTATCGTGTTATAGACCGTCGAGATCCCTACCCTTGGAAGCTGTTCCTGAGCTTCCTGGAAGAGGTCCTTGAGGGAGGCATGATCTTTAACTCTCGCTAATATTAACTTAGTCAAAAGCACCCTCTGCGGTGTTACCCTCTTCTCCTCTTCGCTTATCTTCCTGATTACCTCCTGCAGCTTAACCTGTAGCTCCTCGCCCTCTTCAGCCTTCATTTTTGGTCATTATCGCATTCTTAGAAGAGGGCTTTTATACCTAAATTTATGTTAGATCCTGGCCTCTCATGTACTCTGTTAACTTTCTCTGCCTCTTTATAAGGCTTAAGAGATAACTTGACTGAAAAACGTAGGAAGGATCGGCCTTAAGCCACCTTGATATGAAGCTGGCCAGCTCCTCCTTACTGTTGACGGTCTCGGGCCTCTTAGATAGAGCCAGCCTGACGCTCTCCCTGATGTGCCAGTTGCCGACAGGGGCGTAATACGTGGGCAGGATCTCCCTTATGATAAGCGCGTCGGCCCTCCTCCTTATTGAGGCCAAGTGCTCAAGGACCGCCAGCCTGGCCGCCGAGAAGCCGCCGTCCATCGCCGTAGCCCTGCCCAATGGGTCCTCCCTGACCACCCACAGGATAGGCTTCGACGCAGCGTTGGCCCAGACGCTCATGGGGTGCCAGATCTCAATCCACTCAAACGATCCCTCGCCTGGCAGCAGGGCTATTAGGAACCTGTTCCCGAGGTACTCGTGGGTGTAGACCCTGATCTCGCTGATCTCCTCCAAGTCCCTTATCTGCTCCCTTAACATCCTCGACAGCGAGTCGTCAACTGCTGTTATGGCCCAGCGCGTTGGGACCATCTTACGCCCTCTGAGCCTCCCAAGGAAGCCAAGGCTCAATAGGTCCTGGATCTTGTACACGTCAACGCCTGACCTGTAGAGCTCCCAGATGGCCTCCTCCGCCTTAGCGTCATCCCATATAATTCTCTCAACAGGCGCCCTCAGCTTTGGCGACCCAGTTATCACCATTCTCTCAACAGGCGCCCTTGGTCCTACTGGCTTAGTTACCCCGTCAAACCTGAGCGTTGGCACTGGGGGAGCCTTCAGTATCAGCTCTGAGTCCACGGGCCTCTCGGAGACCATGGCTAGCCCGATCTCAGCCTCGTACAGCCTCCAGGGCTCGTGGACGCTCGCTCTCTGAAATGCTGACACCAGGCTCCCCCTGAGCCTGACTATCCTAGCCAGCGACTCTGACCTCAGGGCCCACTCGACAGGCGCGTCATGATATGCCGCCTCCTCCCCCTTCTCGCCCGGGGGTACCATGAAGTAGATCAGTACCTTAGGATAGCCGTACTCTCCCACGAGGGCGCTTGGAGGCGTCGCCCCATCAACGTCCCTTCCTGACGTCAGCTGGACCGCCCTGAGCTGGGCTCTGAACTTCTCAAGGATCGGGCAGTAGGGCAGACCGCACAGCAGCCTATAGCCCTTACATCTGGCGCAGAGCTCAGGCGGTATCCTCGGCAAGCCTCTCTCCTTCTCAGGAGTAAAGTAGGGCCGCGTGCAGTTTTGAGGATCTAGGGTATAGCCTCACGGCCTCAAGGTTCTCGGGCACTATGACCTCTGGCGACGTCTCAAAGCCCAGCTTGTCCCAGCGGGTCTTGATAGTTGAGGCCAGGGACGCCAGCTGAGCGGTCTCGCCGTGGTTAAGCACCACTATCCTTGGCTTCGGCGTGAGCCTCCTCAGGAAGGCCAGTAGCTCACTCCTGTTAGCGTGCCCTGAGAAGCCCTCTATCCTCTGGACCTCCAGGTTCACCTTAAAGGTCCTCAGCTTGCCCTCGTCCTCGAGCTGCACCTCCTTCTCGCCATCAGCTATCCTCCTGCCCAGGGTGCCTGAGGCCTGGTAGCTCACGAAGACCAAGGCATTCCTAGCGTCCTCCGCCAGCCTCTTGAAGTACTCCAGTATGGGGCCGCCTACCATCATGCCGCTCGTAGATATTATTATGGCGGGTCCCTGGGTGTAAATGGCCTCATCCCTCTTGCTCTGATCGTTAACGAACACCATCTGTGGCGTTATGAAGGGGTTGCTGCCTTGGTTCAGCATCTCATCCCTTATCTCCTTAGACAGGAGCTCAGGGTAGGCAGTATAAATGGCCGTGACCTCATATATGAGCCCGTCTATGTAGATGGGCATCTCGGGTATCTTCTTCTCGGCCATGGCCTTACCTAGGAGGACCATCATGTCCTGGGCACGGCCTACGGCCATAACCGGTATGAGAACCTTGCCCCCTCTCTGGTGAACAGCGTTTATGAGCTGGAACAGCCGCTGCTCCGCCTCCTCGCGTGGAGGTGTGTCGGTGCCCCCGTACGTGCTCTCCATGATCAACGCCTCAACCCTATGATATTCTGTGTTCGCGGGCGGCTGAAGACGAAGGGCCTTGTTCTCCTTTATGCTGTAGTACTTTATGTCGCCCGTGTAGAGTATGTTGAAGAGGCCCTGACCTATGTGGATGTGAACTAGGGCGGAGCCCAAGACGTGGCCGGCGTCGCTGAACGTGAGCTTGGCGTCCGGGGACAGGTCAGTAACTACATCATAGTTCACGGTTATAGTATGGTTAAGCATTGTGGTCAGGTCCTTGAGCGTGAAGGGGGGCTCCTTGCCCTCCTTGACAAAGACGTCTATGAAGTCCTTCAGGAGCAGGGTTGCTATATCCCTTGTTGGCGGGGTCATGTAGATGGGCCCCCTGTAGCCGTACTTGTAAAGCAGCGGCGCCAAGCCTACGTGATCCATGTGGGCGTGGGAGATCACCACCGCGTCAAGCTCGTCTATCCTCAGCTCGGACGCGTCAAACCTAGGGTAGGAGTCAGGCCCGAAGCCGCTCTGTGAGAACCCCACGTCAAGAAGTATCTTGCTCTCGGCCGTGTCCACTAGAACGCATGACCTTCCGACCTCGCCAAAGCCCCCAAGGCCTACGACCCTTACATGCCTTGGTCCTACTATCATGTCCCTGTAGATCCTCTCCCCTATGTCCCTTAGGGCCTTCCTGCGCTCTGCTGACGCCATAAGGTAGAGCTCATTAATTGAGTACAGGGTCTTGCTCAGCAGCGGCGGCTTCCTCTGAACCTCAAGCCTCCAGCCCGTCTGCGCAAGGACCTGGTTCCTGAAGGCCTTGCCCTTGCCTATTAGCTTCCCTGGCTTATCCGTCAGTACCCTTACCTCGCCCAGGACCTCGTCAAACTGTATATCGCTAGGGTCTATCGTGACGTCCTCGGGGGCGTTCTCAATTATGTACCTTAACGTGAACTCCTTTGTAGCCCTGGCCTTCGGGTCGCTCCTTACAACTATCCTCTTCCTCAGCTGCTTCGCTAACTCCTTTACCTTCTCCTCGCCCTCTAGCATCCACCTCGGGTTCTTGACGTAGATCGCTATCTCAGGGCCCTCGAACTCTATCTTCGTGATCTCGGCGTCGCCCAGGTTCTTATAAATCTCAGTAACTATGAGCCTACGTAGCTGCGTGCCTGATACCAGGCGGCGCTCCTCTCCTGTCTGGGGCTGACTCTCCAACGCGATCACCTGGTGATAGGTCTCCAGGAAGCAGGCTCTGCGGGTCTCTAACTTGCTCTGAAAGGTATAAACCTTTCCTGATACGTTTTATGACCTATTATAGTGACGTCTATTCCGTCGCCAGTCGCGGCGTCCCTTAATATCGCGGACCTAACGGCTTCAGAGGCCAGCTTGACAGCGCCTTCAAGGTCAAGGTCCTCAGAGTAGCCCCTCTCAAGGACTCCCAGCGCCACTGGCGAGCCTGAACCGCTTGCCGTCATCTTCTCTTCCGTAACTCCTCCATAAGGGTCTATAGCGTAAAGCCGAGGGGCCGTGTCGTAACCCCCTATGATCAGCTGAACTATGTAAGGGAAGTATTTGCTCGAGGAAAGCACGTTAGCGAGGAGGGTAGCCATGCCGTAAATGCTGAGCCTCCTACCCGTGTTCATCTCGTAATATCTTGCCTCCTCTCTGACTACATCTGCGAGGGCCTGGGCGTCCGCGACGAGGCCTGAGATCGTCATGGCGGCGTAGTCAGTGACCTTCACTATCTTCTTGACGGACCTGCTCGCTATCAGGAAGCCAGCCGTGGCCCGCTTGTCGGCGGCAAGCACTACGTAGTCCTTAATGACGAGACCCACGGTAGTGGTTCCATGCCAAGCCTTAACGCTGTAACCCCAGTAGTTTTCGCTCATGTTCTTTGCCCCATCCATATACAGGCGTCTCCCCTTAAAATGTGATTTATCAAAAGCTACCCTATGACCTTGGTCCTTATAGCCAGCTCCTCGGCCGCCTCCCTCGTCAGGCCCTTCTCACCAAGTATTGTGTACCTCTCCGGCCTTATTGAGGCCGCCTTAACGAGGGCCTCTATGACCTCTTCCTCCTTAACGCCAAGCTCCTTAGCAGTCGTCGGCGCCCCGGCCTCCTTGAGGAGCCTCCTAACGCGTGACCACCTGAGGCCGTGAAGATACGACATCATTATTGTGCCAACGCCCACGGCCTCGCCGTGGAGCGGGGGGCTCTGGCTAATCATCTCTAGCGCGTGGGCGAAGAGGTGCTCAGAGCCGCTCGCCGGCCTGCTACTTCCAGCTATGCACATGGCGACGCCGCTGCTCACTAGGGCCTCGACCAGCGCTCTAAGGCCTTCCCTGTTGCCTGCGCCTATCTGCCTAGCGTAAGCGCTCACGTGCTTGGCGCTCATCAGCGCTAGGCTTGCAGCGTAGGCGCCGTAGTACTCACCCCTGAGCCTATGGGCCAGCCTCCAGTCAAGGACGGCCGTGAACTTGCCTATCAGGTCGCCAAAGCCCGCCGCCGCAAGCCTCCTAGGCGCGGAGGCCAGAACGTCTATGTCAAGCAGCAACAGCTTAGGTGGCCTGGCGAGCTTGGAGTAAGGCCTCTCGAACCCCCTGAGAGTGGCAAAGGGGCTGGTTATACCGTCATGGCTTGGTGAAGTTGGGACGCTCACGAAATCCTTCCCCAGCTCGGCTGCCGCGTACTTAGCCAGGTCTATGCTTCTGCCCCCTCCAAGTCCCATGAGGATGTCAGCACGGTCCTTCTCGGCCTCGGACGCGACCCTCCTGGCCTCATCAACGGTGGCTGGCCCTGTCACTAGGTAGGTCACGCTAAAGCCCGCGTCCTCAAGCATTTCCTTAACCTTTTTATAATATAACTGTAGTATATTTTGGCCCGTGACCACGTAGACAAGGCCTCCCTTGTTGAAGAGCTCCTTAAAGTGGGTACCTAGCTGGGAGAGGACGCCCTCCCCCACAACAATCCTCTTGGGCAGATCAATTATGTGTTGACCCTGATACACCTAGCTGGCCTCCCTAGCTCCGAGAAGTTCCTAGCCATTATGAAAGTAACTCGCACCTCGTCAAGAAAAAAGACTTCAGTCTGAGGATGAAGAAGTTGACGACTTACCGCTCTCCTCCTCTTCCTTCTTCTCCTCGGGCTTCTTGCCGGCGCCTGTCTCGGTCCTCTTGGCCGCGACCATGTCGTCTATCCTGAGTATCAGCGTTGCGGCCTCGGTGCCCGCCTTGTAAGCGTTGAGCTTGACCCTCAGAGGCTCTATGACCCCCGAGGCCCACATGTCTATGGGGTTCCCGGTATTGAGGTCAACGCCATACCACTTCTTGGAGGCGTCCGAGTGAGAGCTCCTGAGCTTCATCAACACGTCGATAGGGTCATGACCGGCGTTCGTGGCCAATGTCTGGGGTAGCGACTCAAGGGCCCTCGCGAAGGCCTCAACGGCCAGCTGTATCTTGCCCGGCACTGTCTTAGCCCACTCCCTCAGGTGCTTTGCCAGCTCCACCTCTACAGAGCCGCCCCCGGCGACCACCTTGCCGTCCATTATGGCGTCAGCTACGGCGCTCAGAGCGTCATGTATGGACCTCTCAGCCTCATCAACTATCCTTTCGAAGCCGCCCCTTATCAGTATGGTCACGCTCCTCGGGTTCTTGGCGCCCTCTATGAAGACCATCTTGTCCTCCCCTACCTTCCTCTCCTCCACGAGGTCAGCGTAGCCCAGGTCCTCAGGCTTGAGGTCATCTATGTTGGTCACTATCTTTGCGCCGGTGGCCCTGGCGAGCTTCTCTACGTCGCTCCTCTTGACCCTCCTCACGGCGAGTATGCCCTTCTTGGCCAGGAAGTGCTGGGCGACGTCGTCAATTCCCTTCTGGGTTATTACAACGTTGGCGCCCGTCGCGGCTATCTTCTCAACCTTCTCCTGGAGGATCTTCTCCTGCTTATCAAGGAGCCTCTTTATGGCGTCGGGGGAGGATATGCTTATTTCCATGTCTATCTCAGGCTTCTGTATCTCGAGGGGCGCGTCGAGGACCGCTATCTTGGCGTTGGTCACCCTCTTCGGCATGTCTGGGTGCACGACCTCCTTATCTATAACGATCCCGTTGACGAGCTGGGTGTCGAGGAGGCTGCCTCCGTGCTTCTTAACTATCTGAACGTTATTTATGTCAACGTACCACTTGTCGCCCCTCTTCTCAGCCACGGCCTTAACCGCCTGGACCACCAGCTTAGCGAAGTAATCGCGGGCCTCGCTGACGGCCTTGCTGCTCAGGCTCGTCTTAGCTACCTTCACCAGGATGTCGTCGTCCTCGTACCTAACGGTCTCTGCCAGCTTGTCTATGAGCTCGCTCGTCTTATCAAGGGCCATCTTGTAGCCCTGAATTATGATCGTTGGGTGTATGTTCCTGTCCAGCAAGTCCTCTGCCTGCCTGAGAAGGTCACCCGCGAAGATCACCGACGTCTTAGTGCCATCCCCTGCCTCCTCGTCCTGGCCCTTGGCGGCCTGAACTAGCATCTTGCCAGCTGGGTGCTGGATGTCCATCTTGTCAAGTATGGTGGCCCCGTCGTTAGTTATCGTCACGTCGCCAAGGCTGTCGACAAGCATCTTGTCCATGCCCTTAGGTCCGTAAGTCGTCTTAAGTATCTCCGCGACCGCCATGGCTGCCATCATGTTGTTCCTAAGGGCCTCACGGCCTGCAGCCCTCTGAGTGCCCTCCTTGAGTATAATCACTGGAACCCCCATGGTCTCAAGAGGGACTGACATCTCTTTTCACCTTCTTCCCTAATCCTATGGTCTATGCTAGACCGCCTCTATAAAAGATTTTCGCTCAAATGCCCAAGTCGTCTTAACGCTTTTTAGTCCTAGGCAAGGGAAGGCTAGTCGGTGCATTGCTTGGGGAAGGTCAGGACGTCGCTAGTGAAGAGGACCGCTAGGGAGCTCCTCGCGAAGTACCCAGACCTGTTCACCGAGGACTTTCAGCACAATAAGAAGGCTGTGTCCCAGCTGACGGCCTGGGGTTCTAAGAAGCTCAGGAACCAGGTGGCCGGCTACGTGACGAGCCTGGTCAAGCTACAGAAGAAGAGACAGCAGCTCAGGGCAGCCGAGGAGGGCCAGGCTGCTCAGTGAGGGTTCGGCTTGGCCCAGGTCAGGGTAAGGCTTCTGGGGGCCCTCAAGGAGAGAACTGATGGCAAGCAGGAGGTCTGGGTAGAGGCCAGGAGCTGGAGCGAGGCCCTAAGGGCTCTGTTAGCGTCCTACCCTCAGCTCTCAGTCGCCGTTGATGACCGCGGGAGGCCAAGGCCAGGCTTCCTAGTGTTCGTGGACGGCGTTGACTGCAGGCTCCTTGATGAGGGAGCGCCGGCAAACGAGGTAGACCTGCTCCCCGTCAACCACGGCGGCGTGGAGTTCAGGTTCGTAACGTGGAATGATGTAGAGGAGGCGATCAGGAGGATCGCAGATAAGATCCAGGCGTCCTCATTTAAGCCCGAGGTCATAGTCGGCGTTATGAGAGGGGGCGTCGTACCTGGGAGACTTCTGGCTGACAGGCTCGGCATAGAGGACATAGGGGTCATTGAGGTGAAGCTTTACATTTCGGCCGGCCAGAGAGGCGAGAGGCCTTACCTCAGGCAGCCGTTGACGCTTTCGATCAAGGATAGGAGGGTCCTGCTAGTTGATGACGTAAGCGACTCAGGCCTCACCCTTCAGTTCTCGGTCCAGGCGCTGTCGCTATACATGCCAGCTGAAATAAAGACGGCGACCCTTTACATAAAGCCCTGGACCAAATACGTCCCCGATTACTACGCTGAGCAGGTAAACGAGTGGGTAATATTTCCGTGGGAGACGGAAGAGTTTGAAAGGGAATATAGGACACATAGGTAATCCTGTATCCCCTGCGGTGCCCTATGAGGATAGTCATAGCCCTGGGAGGTAACGCCCTTCAGAAGCCTAACGAGAAGGGGACCCCCTCTCAGCTCTGGGACAACGTACGGAGGACCGCTAGGCTCCTCGCAGCCTCTATAGGCGATAACGAGGTGGTGATAACCCACGGCAACGGTCCTCAGGTAGGTCAGCTGCTCGAGTCCATGATTATGGCAGCTGACATTTATCCTGTTCAAACCATCGACATAGCTGACGCTATGACCCAGGGGTGGCTTGGCTACCTGATTCAGACGGCCCTTGAGGAGGCCCTGGGCTTCAGGCGACGCGTCCTTGCGCTGATCACAAGGGTTTTGGTAGACGCTAAGGATCCCTCCTTCCTAAACCCCTCCAAGCCTGTGGGCAGGATAGTAAGCCAAAGGGAGGCCGAGGAGCTCTCCAAGAGGTATGGGTGGAAGTTCGAGCGGGACCCCAGAGGGGGCTACAGGAGGGTTGTGCCCAGTCCTGAGCCCCTGGAAGTTCTTGAGCTGCCAATCATAGAGCGCCTTATCAAGGATGGAACGGTAGTCATTGCGGCAGGAGGAGGAGGAATACCGCTCGTAAGGCAGGGCGATAGGCTGATGCCCGTTGAAGCTGTGATAGACAAGGACCTGGTCAGCGCTCTCCTGGCAATTGGGCTGAGAGCTGACAAGTTCGTAATACTGACGGACGTCGAGGGCGTGGCAATCAATTACGGGAGACAGGACCAGAGGTGGCTCAAGGAGGTCACAACTGAAGAGCTAAAGGTCCTTTACGCTAAGGGCGAGTTCCCGCCCGGCTCCATGGGCCCAAAGGTCCTGGCGGCTGTTAGGTTCGCTGAGGCCACAGGCAACCCGGCAATCATAGGAAGCCTTGACGAGGCGCCTGACGTAATAGCTGGCCGCCGCGGGACTATCGTAAGGCGGCCCTAGCCTAAGAGGCCGTTAGGTAGACGCCAAGTCTTCCCTTAACCTCGCCCCGGCGGCCAAAAGCTTCTCCCTGAGCTCCATAGGTATCTCTTTCGCCTTCCCCTCAGCCTCATCATAGAATACGGCAACTATCTTGCACCTAGCCGAAAGTTTGCCGCTGCTTTCATCGTAGAACTCATAAAGATACTGTAGGCTGCTCCTGCCTATAATCACGTCAGTTATATCAACCCTGTAAACGGCGCCAGGCCTAAGCGGGCTCTCGTAGTCGCACTCGGCGTGGACGCGCGGCATGAGGATCCTTGAGCCGGGTGGGCCCCTCTGCGTTACGCCAAGGGAGGCCAGGAACTCCTCCTCTGTCCGCTCGCAGACCCTGAAGAAGTTGGAGAAGTGCATCATGAGCGCTGCGTCGGTCTCGCTCCAGTAAACCCTGTACCTCTTCGAGTAGAGGGGGGACATACGCGTCGTCCTGCCACGAGCACTGCCAAATTTAAATTAGTTTCACCAGACAACGCCAACGAGGTGTGAGGCTTGGCCGTAGCCACAGAGCCCGCTAGGAGGTTCACTGCGAGGCTTAACTCCCTGATGGACAGGGTGGTCACGGTCGTCACGAGAGAAGGGCGGCAGTACACAGGTAAGCTCGTGGGCTTTGACCCTGCGAGCCTTTCAGTGGCGCTTGAAGAGGTCAGGGACCAGCAGGGCTCGAGCTGGCCTGTGGTCATCGTGATGGGCAACAACCTCGCCGAGATAAGGGTAGCCGAGTCCGAGGTCTTTAACGCGAAGGAGTTCGCAGAGTTCATAGCCAGGTTCGGCAACATAGACAGGTCTCAGATAAAGGTCTTCGAGGACGCTAACGTAGTGGAGGTCAGCAGGAACATAAGGGTCTCAAAGAACGGCGTTGAGGGCGCTGGGCCGCTCGCCCAAAAGGTCAACACACTCTATCGGGAGTACCTCAGGACGAAGGGGGTAACAGTAAGCAGATGACCGTTTTCAAGATAAGGGACTTCGAGCTGGCTGGAAGGATCGGCACCCTGATAACTAAGGGGGGACAGGTGGAGACCCCTGCCTTCTTTCCTGTCATAGATCCCATAAGACAGGAGGTCAGTATCAGCGACATAGAGGAGGTGGGCTTCAGGCAGGTAATAACTAACGCCTACCTGCTTTACAAGAGGTTTAGGGACAGGGCGCGGGGCGAAGGGGTTCACAGAATCCTAGGCTTCAACGGCACCGTCATGACCGACTCAGGCGCCTATCAGCTGCTTGAATATGGAGAGATCGATATTGATCAGGACACAATAATAGGTTACGAGAGGGACATAGGCAGTGACGTAGCTGTCATACTCGACCACCCCACAGGCGACGTCAGCAGGGCTGAGGCAGAGGAGAGCGTTAAGAAGACCCTTGAGAACGCTGTCAGTGCCCTTAAGCTCATAGGGTCTCCAGAGGAGTCTAAGACCGTATGGGTCCTCCCAATACAGGGAGGCAGGTACCTTGACCTTGTCGCCAGGAGCGCGGAGGAGTCCTCCAGGTTGCCCTACCCCATGTACGCCTTAGGCAGCCCCACCGTCTTCATGGAGAAGTACAAGTACAGCGCAGTTCTTGACATGCTTGGGACGGCCAAGCTGAGGCTGCCGCCTGAGAGGCCTCTTCACCTCTTCGGCGCAGGCCACCCGCTGATGTTCCCCTTTGCGGTGGCCCTGGGCGCGGACACCTTCGACTCAGCTTCATACGTGCTTTACGCAAGGGACGACAGGTACATGACGGACTACGGCACGGTCAGGCTTCAGGAGCTTGAGTACTTCCCGTGCTCCTGCCCCGTGTGCAGCAGGTACACTCCCAAGGACCTGCTTGAGATGCCGCCCGCTGAGAGGCGGAGGCTCCTAGCGCTTCACAACCTTTACGTTATAAAGAGGTCCATTGAGAGGGTCAAGCAAGCCATGAGGGAGGGAAGGCTGTGGGAGCTCCTCGTGGAGATCTCAAGGTATAGGCCTGAGGCCCGGGAGGCCCTGAGGACACTCTCTAAGTACTATAAGCTCCTTGAGGAGTACACGTCCAGGTCAAAGGGCTCCTTAAGGGGCCTCAGGCTTATCTCCATAGAAAGCGTCTGGAACCCTCGCGTCATGCGGTACCGCTCATGGGCCGCCTCCCGGTACGCGCCCTACGCCAAGAGGGTTTTGCTCAGGCCGCTCCTGTCCTCAGCGGGCAGGTGCACTTCTGAGAAACCAGGAAGCAAGGACCTTGAGGTTATCTACTACATGCCTTACCTTGGGCTCGTGCCAGCCAGCGCCTGCGGGGCCTACCCAACGGCCCAGCACAGGTACTCAGGCGTCGTAGATGATGACGTGATAAGGGACTTAGTAAATTTCGTAAGGGCCTTCATAGCAAGAGTTAGAAGGATGGGCTATGAGGTCTCAGCTGAGGCTACCTATAGGAGGGCTTGGAGTGTAGAGGTTGGAAGGGAGCTAGAGAGGATGGGTGTAAGCGTTACGTGGCTTGGCCCGAAGAAGAGGCTTACATGAATATTGTGCCGCCGCGTCCCTCCCTGCTTTCCTGCGAGAGCATCTCAACGATCTTCTCCATCTCCTCCTTCTGCTTGGCCGCGAGCTCCTCCAGCTCCGCCAGCGATGCGGACATGCCGAGTAGCTCCTCAAGTATCACCCTAGCGCCCACGAGGGCAGCGTCATAATCAACTCCTGTAACTGATGAGTAGGGCAGAACCATCACTGACGGTATCCCGAAGTGCTCCATGTACACGTGTAAGAGTGCTAAGGGACCTACGACGCCAAGGCCCTCCTCCATTGTTGGCGCCTTAAGCTCAGGGCCTCTGTAAAAAGAGTTGCGTAGCCACCTGTAGCCGTACTTCTCGCCAGGCGGCTCATAGTCCCTGCTGAGCCCGCCGACCAGGATCGCCGTTGAAATGCCGACCCTGGAGGCCCACGAGGCCAGCTCGCGGCAGTACATAGCCTGGTCACGGGTCTCCGGCACGGCCCTGTTGATGACTGTAACTATATTGTTGCCGTGGTAGATCTCGAACGGGAAGCTGACGCCGTCGTCCTCCATGATTATAACCGATGGAAGCCTGGGCGTCAGAACGTAGCCGGCCTTGCGAAGCTTGAGGGCTGACGACAGGTACCTGGGCACCACGTAACCTATCCTTCCGAAGCCTGGGAAGCCCGTTATCAGCACTGAGCCCTTAAGGGACTCCTCAGGCTCCCTCAGAACTATTTCGACCTTGGCCAACCCTCCTTACCTCCCTTACGCGGACTACGTCCTGGCCTTTAAGCCTGGCCATCAGCGACCCTGGGGCCCTAGCCTTTCCCACGGCTAAAAGCTCGTCGTTCTCGTTGACCACTAGCACCTCGTCACCAGGCCTTATCCCGGTGTCGGCGAGCAGCACCATCTCGCCCCTGACGTCGCCGTCCTCGTAGCCCCTTACTACAACCCTCATGAAGGGCGGCCTTGTGGAGGCCCTTATGATCTCCCCAGCCCTGAGGCTTATCGTGAACATGAAGTCCGTGGGCCTTAGCGTCATCAGCCTCTCGCCGTCCGCAGCGTAGACGTACCTTATCTTGCCCCTCCTCCTCTCGACCAGCAGGGGAAGTGACGTCAAGGCCTTGGCAACATCATCGCCGAACTGAAGGCTCAACAGCGCCCTGAGCACCCCCAGCTCCTCCTCGGTCGCTGGCCTCCTCGTTGGCACGGAGACCCCCAGGCGACAATCACGCTTAGGCTTTTTAGCTGATAATCTACGGCCAGGCCTGGTGAGAGCCTTGACGTCCCCTCATGAGCTCAAGGGGAGGGACCTCCTGTGCCTAACTGATTACAGCGCTGAGCAGATAACCTTCCTCCTTGACCTGGCAGCCCAGCTCAAGGCCAGGTACTACGCGGGCGAGAGGGTCCTTGACGTCCTGAGGGGCAGGTCAATAGCCATGATATTTGAGAAGCCCTCCACAAGGACCCGCGTGAGCCTTCAGGCCGCCGCCTACCAGCTGGGCGCGCAGCCCATAGTACTGAGCGCCTCAGAGCTCCAGCTCGGCCGCGGCGAGACAATACCTGACACCGCGAGGACCCTCTCGAGGTTCGTTGACGCGATCACAGCGAGGGTCTACAGGCACTCAGACCTTGAGGTCCTGGCCAAGTACGCCACCGTGCCCGTCATAAACGCCCTCAGCGACCTCTCCCACCCCCTTCAGGCCCTGGCGGACTTCTTGACGATAAGGGAGAAGCTTGGGAGGCTCAAAGGGGTCAAGCTGGCCTTCGTGGGCGACGGAAGCGATAACATGCTCCACAGCCTTCTAGTGGCGGGCTCCAAGCTGGGCGTCAGCGTGTACGTGGCGTCGCCGAGCTCCCTTCAGCCTGACAAGCGCATCCTCGAGGCGGCCAGAAGGGAGGCTGAGGCCAGCGGCGCCGAGATAAGGTTCACGGAGGACCCCTTCGAGGCCGTGGACGGCGCTGACGTGGTCTACACTGACGTCTGGGTCAGCATGGGCCAGGAGAGCATAGCTGAGCAGAAGAGGCGCCTCCTAAGCACTTACCAGGTCAACGCCAAGCTCATGGAGAGGGCCTCGAGCAGGGTCATCTTCATGCACTGCCTCCCGGCCCACCGCGGCGAGGAGGTGACAGACGAAGTCATAGAAGGCCCCTGGTCCGTCGTGTGGGACGAGGCGGAGAACAGGCTGCACACAGCTAAGGCTGTCCTGGCCTCCCTCGTGCCCTGAGGCTCCTCGCCCTATAAGCTGTCCCCTTCTATGGTTTCGCCAGGGCCTGGCTTGGCCTACGAGGAGCTGGGCGCGCTCGTTGATATACTGCTCAGGCACGTTGAGAACCTGGACAGGAGCGAGAGGAGGATCTCAAACGTCAGCTCGCCAGCGGCGGCCGCCAGCGTGGCGCTCTACAAGTCGTGGAAGGCCTCCCTCCTGAGGCTGGCCCGCAAGGCCAGGGAGGTCTACGAGGAGGCCTCAGGCGGCAACAGGCTGGCCGCCTCCATCGACGCCTGTGAGCTCTTCGACATGGTCAATAAGGTCATACTGGGCTCCTCGCCTGAGGACCCCGTCTTCCTTGAGCTGAGGCCAACGCTGAGCTACCTGCGGAGCACAGCTATGGCGATCTGCTCACTGCCTCAGCCCACTATCCAGCCCTGAACGGGCGCCGGGGGTCCTAGCAGCAGCCCTGGGGCAAGGGGAGCAAACGCGTAAGGGTATGAGCCTCCTGGCGGGAACACCGGGGCGTACCAGATTAGGTAAGGCGCCATAGAGGAGCTTGGCACGAAGACAGCAAAGTAGGTGTCTGTGCCTATGTCCTGGTAATAAAGTACCTCTACCCTGTAATCACCTATTCTCGTCAGTATGGAGTTAAGCGGAGCCTCAAAAGTTACAGGGCTATTCCAATAATCGTAGTAGTCTGTTGCCCACACGGGCAGAAGCTCATATTTCCTCCAAGAACTGCCAAGCCAGCTCGTAAAGGAGCCTCCGCCGGGGCTGTTCTTCAGCAAGATTAATGTGCCGTCATCTGTTGTAGTAGCTATTGTTACATTAGGATTAATTACTTGGGCCCAACCCACGCCCTTAACAAGCCATGATATCTCATGCTGAGCCTCGTAGAGGCCATATGGCCATGGCTGACCCCCTATGAATTCGTTCTGATAGTTAAAGATAACATCATAGCCTTCTATAAGATAATTCTGCCAGTCGTATACAGGTTCGTCGCTAGGAACTGCCACTGACGGCTCACCATAGGATATGAATGTCCCGTTAGCTAAAACGGGTAGCACGGGTCGCACAATCACATCGTTAGCTGCCGAAAAACCGTTATAGACCTCTTCAGCTGAATTATTGTAATACATTATGGAGGGGTTTTGTGGCGAGTAATAAAGCATGGGCTTCTGCGAAGGCCCATTGTAAACAACGCAGTAGCCATAGCTTGCGCTGAAGTTTGATGTAACGCCATATAATGGAAGCGAGTAGAGGAACTCGGCTAGACCTCCATAAGAAAATCCTACCATGGTGCCTTTGTAATTATCAGAGCAGTAGTATGCCAACACATACCCGCCTGAGGTAGTTCCCCGCCAAGTTCCCCACCAAGTGTATTTGTATTCGTTGACAACGACAGAGTCAAACAGCGTCCCATTCTCATCAACGTATACCTGGTAGAGGACGCCGCGCTGCATGACGTAGCCTATGTTGTCCAGGCTCAGGTCCTGCGTGTAGTAACTGTTAACCCCCCAGCTGGTGGTGCCTAACGTGGTGTCGTTAACGAACAGCATGTATATGGTTAAGTTGTTGTAGGGTAGTATCTGCCTGTCAAGCCTCACCCAGACAGTCGCAGCCGAGGAGTTGAACGACTCTATCCAGCCGTTGAGCGGGTCCCACTGAGTGCCCGTCCAGTAGGCGAAGAGGACGTTGGCCAGCGGCACGTTGACGCCGTTAACGCTGTATGTTGTGGAGTACTTCTTGACCATTGCGTTATTTAGGTTAACTGTAAGGTTAACGGTCAAGCCGGCAGGCGTTGGCAGGTTAGTAGGGTTATAGAGAATTATGGGCGTCAG
>AYMD01000009.1:0-12281 GCA_000495735.1 uncultured Acidilobus sp. JCHS
AACTGCTATGGTCCTGGCCACATCGATGGGTCCCCAGGAGGTGCTGTCGTAGACCACCTGGAACTGCCTGTAGAGCAGCCTGTCCCTCCTGGCGTCCTCAACAGAACCCTTCAGGTCATCGGCCGCGACCCTGGCAAGCCATGCCTTGAGGTAGGCCCTCGTAAGCTCGTCCACCCCATATGTCTCGTCGGCCTGTTTAAGCAGCCTGTCAAGGACCGCCTCAGAGCTCGACAGACCTCTAAGGTAGCTTCTGGCCACCATCCTGGCCATGTACACTATTCTCTTCTCCAGATCCTCGTCCTTCATCTCTGTTGCCTGCCCTGCTTAAGGCAGTCATCTACGGCTTTCCCAAGCATATCCTTCCTCTTCTCACCCATCACTAAGCCCATGGAGAGCTGCAGGTAGTCAGCGAAGTCCTTTAGAACAAAGTCCAAGCCGACTCTTCCTGAGTTCATGCTGTAGTCCTTCGAGAGGAGCTTCAGGGCCGCCTTGACAGCGCTTGGCGGTATGCAGAGCCCCTTATCCTTAACATCCCCGCGGACACAGGACACTAACGACTTTAATCTGTCCTTAAGGCCTGGCAGGGCCTTGCCCAGCTCCTCTAGGCCATCACCCAACAGTTTGTCTAGGTCCTCATCGCCTTTGGGACAGAGCACCTCTATCACCGTGAACCTCCTGGTGAGGGCCTCGCCGACCATGAAGAGGTTCCTGACGTCGGCTAAGTTCATGGTTGCCACTATCCTTATGTGCCTGAGCGGCTCATCTCCGTGCCTTCCATAGTGGTTTAGGAAGTCCTCAGCCTCCTTGTCCCTGTGGCTGTACGCCCTTACCTCATTGACCAGCTCCTCAGGTACGTGCCACTCCTCAGGGTACGGCGATAGGAACATGGCGAAGAAGTCGCCGAAGGCCTTGTCCACGTCGGCCCTGTTGAGCTCGTCTATTACAAGGAACACCAGGAAGTCCCTGTTGCCCGGCCTCTCAAGGGCCTCCGCGGCCCTGTTGTAGGCCTCTATTATGAAGCCTGACTTCCACCCTACATTGCCGTTCTCTAACGTCTCGCCGCCTATCACGTCCCTCCTGAACCACAGGGCGTTGGCGACCTTAACCATGGGGTCGCAGCCCGTGAGCGCCTTGGCGAAGCGGATGGCCAGGCTGGTCTTGCCGACGCCGGGCGGGCCCACCAGGAGCACGTTGCCAAGCGAGGCGGCCGCGACGAACTTCTTGGCAGTATCATCGTTGAGGTAAAGCTCCTTCCTGACCTCATCCATGGCCCTGTTATATGAGCTGGCGTCCAGGGCCCTTGGGGTGCACCCCTCACTCTTAACAGCAGGCCCAGGGACCCGTACAATAGGGGGCGGCTGCACTACCTCGCTGTAGAGGCTTGTCATCCTCTTAGCTTCATTATCATTATCAATTATTTGCCTAAGGACGTCCCATGCCTGGCTAATCAGGCTCTCGTCCTTAAAGCACTTGTTATTACGCAGGATGAGCCTGTCCTTAAGGCTTTCAAGGCGTCCAGTGAGCGTTAGAGCCCTGCCGATTAGCCCCTTCTCAAAGTCCTTAGGGCCGCTGGCCTTAAGGAGCAGGTCCACTACGTCCCTGTCAAGCCAGAGGACCCTCATCCTCCACCTGAGGACCCAGGCGCCCTCGCTCTCGTCCCAGTAATCTCTGTCCCTGCCGAAGTTCCTGTAGGCGTCAAGCGTGAAATCCGTGACTAAGCCAAAGCCGAGGTACTGCGAGACCGGGTTTTTCGCGTAGAAGAGCCCCACGAGAGGCCTCACACCGGCCCCGTCAGCATTTAGGCCTTGAATGGCGTTTCTAACTATTACAAAGTGCCCATCCTCGTAGGTGCCGACCAGGTTGCTGGAGGGGAAGTAAGAGAGCTTGTCCAGGCCCTTCCCCCTCTCGGCCTCCTTGACCTTGTCACTCCAGGGGACCTGGTCGCCCCAGAGCGCGTAGCCCTGCTCCCCCTCAAGCGAGTACCTCAGGGACCAGTACCAGTGCTCGGCAGGCCCTGGGAAGACGCAGATGTAAGGTGGCTTTTTGAGGCGCCTGAGCCAATCTATGACTTTTTGCAGTTCTTCAAAGCCCTCAAAGGGCCTCCTGTACCTCAGCCAGCTCCCAGGCTGAGGAGCCCTGCCCAGGCTCAAGGTCTTACCAGACTTTATGAGGTTCCCACCATTTTAGCCCTTTCGCCATCAAGGGCTCAGTCGTATAAGTCGCATCTAGTGGCTTCTCAGGCCGAGGAGGGAGCGTTCACCGTTTATTGAAAATCGGAACTAAGATGACCTGTCCCGTGCGAATGGCCTTGCTTACGTCCTAAGCCAGCGCTTAAGGTTTCGCTTAGGAGAAGCGCTTTACGGCAGCTATCACTTCTTGACCACAACCTTGACCAGGACCCTTCTCCTCCTAAGCCTCATGAGGCCCGTGTAGCTGAAGACGAGGCCTAGCGAGTCCCACAGGAACATCAGAAAGCCCGTTGCAGCTATATTCGTGGAGCTGAGCAGGAGCCCAGCTATGGCCGCCAGGGGTGCCCCGGCGCCTTAGCGAAGCCATCGTAGACGGCGGGTATGAAGGTCACCAGGAAGGGCACGGTCATCATGAGGCCCCCGGCTATGAGGAGAGGGCTTAGGAGGAGGACGCCGAGCTTGAAGAGGCTCAGGCCCAGGAGCATGAAGCCCAGGGCGGCCACCAGGAGGGCTACCTTGAAGAGCGTGACTTCGCAGCCCCTGCCCTCCGAGGCGTCAAGGAGGATAAGCGACATGGCAGCAGCTATGAGCCCTCCGCCCGCCAGGCCCAGCCAGCCCCTCTCATGAAAGCCCCTGAGGCCACCGCCCAGGCTTCCAAGAGCCACGACAGTGAGCGCCAGCAGGACTAGGAGAACATCGGGCATGCAGACGCCTATCTCCCGCGCGGCACCCGTAGCCATATAGGGCGTGAAGAAGCCGTCCATGAAGAAGTAGAGGGGTATCATCGCGAAGAGAATTATGCTGAACTTAAGCAGGCCTGCGGCCTACGGCTTGGGCTCACGCCTCCCTCTGCCTTATGCGGGATATGATCCCTTACCATGTGTTATAAATGTTGCTGTTCCCCTAATTTATCCTCTATTTTCTCTATTTTCCTGTGTTTGTTCCCGTCGAGCATACTAGATGTATAACGTCTCTAAGCAACGTTAGTAACATCAGCAGAAACGCAAGGGATGCTAGTAAGCCTAGTCCAAAACCAAAGTAAAGGGAGTCTACTAACATATAGCTAGCTGTTAACATGTAGCTAGCTCCCGTGCTAGGGGTTAGTGACATAGGTATCAGGTAAAATAAAAACACATATATAAATAGAATGATCATAAAGTTCCTGAATAGGAACGCTCTAACTCCCTTAAACATCTTAAGCCATACAGATGTACAGCTGGATTCCAGCAAGTCCCTGACCGCCATTCTCTCGCTCCACTGGCTCAGGCCCAGAAGTATTGATGCAGAGATTGGTACAATCATAGAGAAGGTGCTCAAGAGAGGCTGTAATTGTGTGAGGAGACCTGAAACTCTAATTGCGAAGTTGAACGCTGCGTTAAAAAGCCCGCCAAACTCTATTATATAAGAGATGAAAATCATTTTTAAGATTGAATCCATGGAAGAGATCGAATTTGTTGAGAACGAATCCATGGAAGAGATCAGCCTCGCAAGCCAGTTTGGTAAAGTTCTACCGGGCTGGCGTGAAGGGGTCGACGTTTGCTCATTAGAGCTCTCTAGAGCTTTTGCAGTAACGCTACCCTTCAAAGGAAGAAGCACTGCGTCGTGAAAAATAGAGAGCAAATAAATGTCGTCGCGAAGCCCATGCACAAAGGCATAGGTAAGTAGGACTATCGCTGTCGCTTGCGCAAGCGCATTAAGCGCATAGGATGGGAAAAAACTGTACACAGCCGATACCGTTAAGCCAACGATCGCTAGATTCAGCGCACGAAGGCGCTGTCTTACAGCTTTGTAGACATCGTCTGATAGGTTCTTTGGCTTGTTTTCCACGTCCTTCTCTGTATTACCGTTAACGTCCGTCACATTTACAGCTAAAGCTAAGCTCCAGGCTATTAACATTATATGGAAAGTGCGCGTACTGCTGGCTATCAAAAGAGCGTTCTGTAAGGAGGTCTTTAAGGTCATTGAACATAGAAGGTCGAAGCTGTCTTGAGTCTACTCGTATCGTCATGATCAATAAAGCTGAAAGGTCATCGAGACAACTGTTGTGAAGATGTCCCGTTTATGGCAGGGAGAGGAATCGTATTATCGGTAGAATGACAAGAGGAGGAATAATGGTATTATCACTAGAACCGCAATTAATTGTAGCAGGATGAACTCCTTACCTTTATGCTTAGCCAGCTGACACAGATGGTAGTGGTATACTGTCGATAATGCATAAGCAAACGGTATCGCGCCGGCCATTGAAGCAAAGGTCAATAAAATCTCGAAGCTCCTTGAACTAAATCCAGGAAGACATAAAAGGTATTGTGTACCAGAGGTCATAGCTACGAACACTAATAATGAAAATATGCTTATATAAAAGAGGCCACTATATACTGCTTTCCATAAGGTCTTATCGTCTCCAAAGCTATATCTCCGCAGCAGCGTTTCTGTTGTAAATGTAAGAAGTGCAGCGACTATTGTGAGATAAAGGGTCACGAACTGCAGGTTAGAACTTATAATTGATGTTGCGAGAGTAAACAATACAACAGGATACGACAGCACAAAGTTGACACCAAAGGAACCGATAATGTATAAGGAGGTTTTTAGAACGTCTTTAATTCCTAGCATTGCTTCTCTATGACAGGCGAAATCTATGGAATTATTTAATGAAGCTAATGCTGAAGACCAGAAATATAAGATGAACAGAACGATAGTTATACCGGTTCCTGCTGTAAAGACGGTAGATGATGCGTAGAATCTTAGTATTGCAGTTCCTAGCGACGCATTTTCACCAGATTTTGCAGCTGCATGTAAACTGACCGAAGTGCTGCCATTAGAGACATTTTCATGAATTAGGCCTTGACAATACGGAGGCTTAGAGACTGCTGATATTGATCCCCCTTCTATCAGAGGAATAATGTTAAAATCTATTAAAAGTAATAATAAAGGTATTAAAATCAAAATAAGTGCAATTTTTAAGATAATTTCAATAATTTGATCCGATCCTTCTTCACGCTTAGATGGCTGTGACTCTTGTGATGGCGGTACAAGCGGATAAAATGCTAATGCTACCAAAGTTACTAAAATAACTAAAGCCAAGCCAGGCTGCTGATGCCATAATAAGAGAAAGACGTTGATCATTAAGTAAAGGTACCCCGTTGCATAGAATAAGGAATAAATGACTATGACGATGGCAAGAATGATAAATGTTTCTGTTTGATTTACAATGTATCTATAAATTCTTTGGCCAAGCTTTTTAAGGCTTTGGCTGGTCACTTTCACAAGTTTTCTACTTCCTCCTTTCTCTGTTGCTTAAAAACGTTTCCCATACGCTTTAACTTAGCTTTAGACGGCTTCGGATGCTCATAGGTAAAATCCCGAGAGCCTGTAACGTGAACTCGCGTTGAGAGACCCTTTCTTTAAGAAGGGCAGGTAGCCTAATGTAAATGACGAAATGACACTCCTTTACCATAAAGAGTACGAAACTGACGGAGGTCCTAGCACTTGAACCTATGGCACACGGTGAAGTTCAGCGGCATAGAGGGGTCTCCTATGACGGGCTTAGGATAAGGATAAGGGAGCTGAGGTGACGGAGAGAACATCCATCTGCGCTACCTAAAAATGACCCGATGGTAGCTGTCGCGTCTTAAAAACTCTGGACTCTAAAAGACCTGTGGGAAAGAGGATGGCTGTAGAGTTTGAGAATTGGGAGGAGGAAATGAAGAAGAAGATCACAAAGAAGGTAAAGAAGATCCTGACGGAGTCTAAGGCCTGCGTAGACCTCCCCGATGATTTGAAGGATTACGTGGTGAAGGCGTGCGAGAGTTGCTTAGGGCAGAGATCCAAAGCTGATCCAGGTGAGGTACAGAAGTGCCTGTCACAAGCAGTTAAGCTGGCAGAGAAGCGTCTGAAGGATATTCTCAAGCAGCAGCTTGAGCAGTGCCTGGATGTCGTGTTAAAGGACCTGTCAAAGGCCTGTAGCGGCCATGAGGATGAGGCCTGGTGACCCAGGGCTGCGCTCTCAACCCCTGAGGCCTTAGCCCAGCCCTTAGCCCTGGCGGCCTTATCGATTATGCTGGGCTCACCAGGGGTTAGGCAGGGCGGCGAAGATTTCAGAGGCGTCGACCTCCTTGCCGTAGACGTCCTTCAGCGCCTTCTCATAGGCCTCCCGGGCCTTGTCGCTGCAGAAGAACTTAACGAAGGCGGCCGACAGGGGGACCTTGACCTCCCTGCCGTCCTGGGCCCTTATAGTGGTTGCGAGGCCTTCAAGCCCCTTGGCTATGGCCAGCTTGGCTATGGCGTCGCAGTCGCCCCCTAGCCCGTACTTAGCTATATGTCTGGCCAGCTTTGCAGTTGGGCTCGCTATCAGACCTGGGAAGCCCACCCACTCAAGGTAGGACCTGAGGCGCTCCTCAGCACGCTCGTAGAGCAGGGACCTCCAGGAGCCCCTGAGGCTTGAGGCCCGCTCCTTGTACCTTTCAAGTCTGCGGAGCGCCTCTGAAATCGCCTGGTCTTCCGGGCGCCCCTCTAACCTGTACTCGGTGTAGAACTCCAGAAGCTTCTTATACTCATCATAATTGCTTACAGCGCTGTACACCATCTCCTCGAAGTCCCTGAGGAGCTCAAGCTCATAGATCCTCGTAGAGATCTTAAGCCTGTAGTTATCAAAGGGGGAGCGCTTCCTTCTGCTAGTCAATATCTCCGCGTTAAACTAGCGGTCAAGGGCTCTATTATTTCTTCCGCCTTCAAAACCCTAAAGATAGACGTCCGCGGCCTTCAGCACCTGTCCCCATAACGTGATAGGGGGCCTCTAATGAATTATCCTGCTTTACTTTAACGTTTTAGAAGCGCTCAGCCCCTGTAAACTATGACCGCCTGTGGCAGACTATGAGCGCTCCCCCTCAGAAGAGGCCTACGAGGTCGCCACGCAGGTTGAGTGCCTCCTCAAGGACCCAAAGGTCCCCTGGCCTCAGTTAGTGGCCGTCGTGAGGTACGCCTGCAGGTACCTGCGTGATCATGGCAGGTTCGACATAGCTGACAAGGTGGCCCTCGAGGCCGTGATAAGGGGTTCCCCGGTGTTCAAGGAGGCGGCGCCCTACGCCAAGGAGCTGGCGGAGGCCGTCTACAAGGTCTGCGGGCAGGGGCAGTCGCCTGAGCTGAAGCCCTGCGCGGCGAGCCCCAGCTGGGGCCGCGGCGAGCTTTCACCCTTAAGTGAAGAGGTGGAGATGACGGCTGCGCGGCTCGCAACGGAATACCTCGTGAAGATGGGCTACTCCGTAGCTATGAAGTACAGGAGGGGGCCTGGGCCCTACGACATGGTCGTCTCCAAGGACGGCGAGCGATACACGGTTGAGGTGAAGGGCAGGAGGGTGCCAAAGGGCAGGTGGGACGAGAGGCTGTGCGAGAGCATATCGTTCACTGAGAACGAGGTGCAGTACCTTGATAGCAGGCGGGACCGGCACATCATCTGCATAGTATACATAGGCGACGAGGGCCAGCGCGAGGTGAACTGCGTGACGCCCGACGAGTTCGAGAAGAGGTGGGAAAGGGTCCATGACGTTAATGCGGAGAGGGAGGGCAGACACGTTTTCCGCGGCAGGGGCTGCGGGCGTGAGGCCGAGGACCTTGACGAGTAAGCTTATGGAGTGAGACTACGTGGCCCTGAGAACTACGACCTCAGCGATATCAGCTTTTCCACGCAAATTTGCGTGGAAGACCTAGAGGCGTCGGCCTGAAGCCCAAGGACGCTAAGGTGAGGACTCATTGCCTTCTCCAGCGCCTGAGCCCTAGGCGCCTGCAGACGTCAGCCTCCTGGCCGCCTGGGCGCCTCCTATCACCTTCCTCAGCTCCCCGTAGACGTCGTCAAGCCTCATCAGGCCCAGGTCGCTGTCGTCGAGGTTAAGGGTCCAGAGGGTAACGGCGTCCCCCAGCGGCCTTAGCTCCTCCTCGAGCGACAGCAGGTGGTAAATGTGCGTGAGGGCCGAGGGGTTCGGCACGACGACCCAGACGTTGGAGAGGACCTTCCCGAGTAGCTCCCTCCTCCTCAATATTGTGGTCCAGACCTTGTGAATTACCGTGCCCGTGCCGTAGAGGGTCTCCACCTCAACGTCGAGGCCTCCCCTGAGGCCCAGCGCCTCGGAGCACCTTCTGCTCACGTATATGTCAGGGACCACGCCCAGCTCCTCCTGCCTCCTCCCGGCCTCGCTTGCCAGCAGCGCCTTGGCGTCGCCCTCCGTCTTGACGCACTCGAGGGCCCTCCTGAGGGCCTCCTCCTCGCCTAGGCCCCTCTCCTTTAGGTACCTGCTTATGTGGCCCACGAGCCTGGCGAAGACGAAGGCCTTGACCAAGTAGTGGACCCTCGACTCAAGGGACTCGTCGACGGCGAACTCCCCCTCACCCTCAAGGCTCGGCCACGCCCTCAGGGCGAGCCTGGTGGCCTCCGGGGGCCTCACGGCCTTGCCCAGCTGCTCAAGGAACTCCTCCTCAAGGCTAACCGCGTAGTCTGAGATCGAAGTCCCCGCGCCTGGCGAGGGCCTCTGCTCGCCGCGCCCGTACATGAGCTCTGCGAACCTCCTGAAGGAGTCGACGTGCTCAGGCCCCACCTTAACCTCGTAGGGGGCGTCGTAGAGCTTCCCGTAGCCCTTCGCCCTTGGGCCCTCCCCGGGCCTGACGAGGCCCAGCTCACCTTGAGCGCGAGCAGGGCGCGGGGGCTGCCGTAGACTACGAGGAAGCCGTAGCCCTGGGAGTAGAGCTCCCTGACCCTCTGCCTCAGGAAGTCGACGACCCTCCTGTCACTTAGGTCGTCCGGCCTCGCCCCCCTGAGGTCTATCACGTATATGCTGGAGCCGGCCCTGACGTCGCTCGGCAGGTATATGTTGAGCCTGTTCCTTATGAAGTCCAGGTCCACGTGGTAGGGGGTCGGCAGGCCTCCCATGACCGCGCGGTACCTCTCCCTGAGGACCCTCTTGAGCAGCTCAATGTAGTCCAGTGAGTCGTCACAGGCCTCGTTACCCTTCTCGTCTGTGTGGCACGGGGCGTAGGCGAAGACCACGACGGGCCTCTCGCCCAGCACCCTCCCAAGGCCTAGGATAGAGTCGAGGGGGCCGAGGTCAAGCCCCTCAAAGCCCGTCGCCTGACCTGCCTGGCCCAAGGACTGAGCGGCCTCTGGCTTAGGGGAGGGACCACCCTTTAATATGCCCAGCTCCTCGCGGCCTGTTAACTTGAAGGCTATGTTAGCTCTCTCGCTCGCCTTCCTGAAGGCAAGGGCCGGGGAGGCCCCGCCAGGGGACCTGCGTGAGACGCTAAATGACGCGACGGCGCTGACGCCTGGCCCAGGCGGCCATGGCCAGCTTATGAGGGGCGCCTTCGGCAGCCCTGCTGGCGGCCCCGCGGCCCTGATCGCAAGCTGGGGCCTCAGGCCCGGGGGCTGACCGCCTGGCGTAGACAGGGGAGCGGAGGGCCTCCTGAGGCCCACGCTCATGGCTACGCGGGCCTTAAGCTCAACGCTCCCCGCGGCCGGCGCCCTGAGGAGCCCGCTGGGCAGCCTGGGGGGCGAAGCGCTGATCATCACTGCGGCCCTTGGCCTCGGTGGGGGGCTGGCCCAGGCGAGCAGCTGGGGGCGCCGGCGGCCAGGGGGCGACGAATTAATGACTAACATAGCCTTGGGCTTGGGCGGGGGGCTTGCCGCCCACGCCGTCAGCCGAAGAGGACAGGGGGTAGGTCCTGAGTCCGTGAGCTCTACGTACTGTAGGTCTATAATCCGGCCGAGGCACCTCAGCGGTCCTGAGCTCGTGAGCTTTACGAAGGCCTTCAGCTCAGGCCTCCTGAAGGCAGGGGAGGAGTTAATGGAAAGGGAGGGCGTGAGTACCTTAATGGACTCGATAAAGGTCGTTGGAGGTGGGCCGAGGAACCTTAGGCTTATTGGAGGGCTCAGGCTGACGACCCTGCTGATTAGCTTGATTACCGCGTACCCCCTCGGCTGCCTAAACATGAGGGTAAACAGGGGTGTTCTAGGCCGTGCCCCTGCTAGGCTGATCACGTTCACCTTCGCGCTGAGCCGCGGCAACAGGCCCCAGTAGTTAAGACGCTCCGTAGGTCGCTCAGTCGAGGCCTCCGCGCCTAAGGCCTCCTGCTGGGCCTCCCTGTGTGAGGGACGCCTTGGCCTCTGCTGCTCTTCCTCCTCCCTATGGCTGCTCCTGACTGCCTTCTGCTGCTCCTCAGCGACCGCGGACTCCCGTTTCCGCTTACCTTCCTCCGCCTGCCTTCACCTCCCTGTACACGGCTGAGAGGAGCCTCGCGTTCACAAATATGAGCGGCGCAGTCTCTTGATGCGATTTCCCGTACCTCTCCCAGCTCCTACTCGCAACTCTTATGAAGACCAGGCCAAGAGACATGAGCCTTTGCAGAGGCCTAGCGAAATCTAGAAGCTCCCCTATGGGTATTCTCACCTCTGCTTTCCTTGCCGAGAACCATGATCGCGACTCACTTGGATCAAATGACCATATGGTTAGAGCGCCGTAATCTGACGGCACGAAGTAACCCTCCTTACTGTCGATTGCAGCTACTGAGAAGGCTAAGGAGTCAGAAGGCCAGGAGTTTGAGGTTGACAAACAAGAGCTAAGTATCGCGTCACAATATCCTTTGTTGTACAGTGCACCACCGCAAAGCTGTTGAGACAACCTAATTAAGTCCGTTTTTATTTTATCAAAATCTCCTCCAAGAAAGCCTCTGGCATAGCGCATTATGAAGTCAACGAATTCTGAAGGGTCGAACCTGACAGGCCCCTTTCCCTCAGCGCAGCCGAAGTACGGGCCTTGGACGCCATATAAGAAGTCCCAGATAACATAGACGAGGTCCCTCACGTTAGTTCCAACGTTTTGGCTAAGATCAAGAGCCGAGACAACATTTAACATATAGACGTTCCCATCAGTATGTCTATAATAACAAGGCACCTTTGGCGCGTGCAGGTTTCCCCCGACCTGCAGGTCTGACGCTGTAGTAGTTATGTTAACGTTAGGTGAAAGGCTCTTTGTCTTAAATGCGAAGCCGTACTTCTTGGTCAGCTCACCAAACCTACTATCATGAACGTCAACACCATACAATATCTTCAGCGTGTGCGGGCTTGAGGAGTAGAGGGCCAGAGCAAGCCACGATATTGGACTATACTCAGGTAAGAGCTGTAGCGCACTATTCACAAGGTCCTCCAAGGCCTTAATTAGGTCCTTCGCGGAGCTTGGCTTGGCAGCGACGCAATCGGGCGTCTTAACAGTGCTACTTATCGTTCTATATATAGACGTCGTTAGGTCGTGCATAAGTTTTATGTCTTTAACCATCATAGTCTCCCAGGCTGAAAGGGCGTTCTCGCCATAGTAGCCGTAAAGCGCCGGCTTCACGTGGGTGACCTCAACCTCAGGTTTATTGTTAATGCCGACCCCAAGGCCGTAGTAGAAGAGCCTCTTGACGGACTCGCAGGGGAAGCAGGAGTTGAAGTCCAGGCTCGCCTCCGGGTCCTTCACTAGGGCCTCGATGCACTCGTCCTTTATCCCGCCGAACAGCACCGCGTCCAACAGGTCCTTGTCGGAGGTCAGGCCTGAGAGGGGCTTCCCCGCGAGCCCCCTCACGTAGTCAACCATCGACTTGAACCTGCAGAGCGACGAGTAAAAGCTAGCGAGGTCCTGCTCGAAGAACTTCCTCCAGAGGCTCTCGTCGGTGAAGTCTGGCGGCCCTGAGGAAGCGGCCCCCTGGGAAGCGGCTGCCACAAGGGCCCCCAGGCCTTAAGCTGTGGGAATCTCATAATAAAAATTGCGGCCCTTCAAAAGTGGAGCCCGTCCCTAACATCTCCGGCTCAGCCTTTGACCCCCACTTCGTTAAGCTCTTCCTAAGGCCGGTGATCTGCACGTCAACGCTAGTCGGCCTTACAACTGAAAGCCTTGCCTTTTAAGGCGGGGATGGATAGAAAAGCTTATAAGGCCTTGTCTTCCCTGTTAGTAGTAGTGGTAGTAGTAGTGGTAAAGCTAAGGTGCCCGTACTGCGGCTACGTCTGGGACTACAGGGGCAAGAAGACCCGCTACGCCACATGCCCTAACTGCCTGAGGAAGGTGGACATTCAGA
>AYMD01000009.1:12301-16913 GCA_000495735.1 uncultured Acidilobus sp. JCHS
CTTAGGTTTGACAGGCTGTTCGCCTACGCCTATGACAACCTGCCTAATGTAAGGCGTCGTCCTCACGGGCTCCCAGTTCGGCCTCCTCTACGACTTCCTTGGCCTTGAGGACCTGCGGGCCCCGCTCTTCGGCAGGGCGTTCCAGGAGGTCAGGACGAGGAGGCTGAGCCCCGACGAGGCCCTCGACTTCCTTGAGAGAGGGTTCAGCGAGTCAGGGGTCAGGTGCCCAGGGGACCTCATGGAGAAAGCGGTTGACGCCTTTGACGGCATAATAGGCTGGCTGACATACTTTGGGCACCTCTACGTAACCGGCGGCCTGAGGGACCTCGATGACGTTATCAGGGCGGCCTCCTCGCTCGCCCTGGAGGAGCTCAGGGACCTCATATCGTCGCTCAGGAGCCCGAGGTACGCGGTGATACTGAGGGCCCTCGCGGGGGGCAGGGCCCCCTGGGCGGCCATAAGGAGGAGGCTTGAGGACCGCGAGGGCAGGAGCCTGAACCCCGCCACGGTGTCCCAGCTCATAGGGACCCTCGTCAAGCTTGGGGTAGTTGAGGAGGTGAACGGCGAGTACGCAATAGCCGACCCGGTCTACAGGCTGGCGGCCTCAAGGCTCTAAAGGCAAGGCAGTAAGAGGCCCTCATGTAGCCTTCCTGAGACGAGATCAGGGCCTCACGGCATCTAATAATGGGGGCGTCCTGGAGGCCGTTACAGGCCAACTTGGAACCGTTTTAACGTGTCCCATTGGCAAACTCTGCTGGAGCAACTTTGGGGGCGGACGTCGAAGCCTTAGCTGAGGCCATAAAGGGGGGCGACGCGGCTAAGGCCCTGGCCCTGCTGAAGTCCGTCGACCCCAGCTCCAGGGACCGGTTCGGCAACACGCCGCTCCACTGGGCGGCGGCCTACGGCCCCGAAGAGCTCGTCAAATCGCTCCTTGACATGAGGGCGGACCCGAACGTCAGGAACAGCAACAACGTGACGCCCCTTCACTGGGCGGCGTGGGGCGGCCGCGCAGATAACGTCAGGGCGTTGCTTAAGGCGGGGGCGGACCCCAACGCCAGGGACGACAACGGCTTCACGCCGCTGCACAGGGCCGCTGACAGGGGCCACGCGGAGGTCGCATGGCTCCTCATAGAGAACGGCGCTGACCCCAACGCGAGGGACAGGGAGGGCAGGACCCCGCTCCACTGGGCGGCCGACAGGGGCCACGCGGAGGTAGTCAAGGTGCTCCTCAGGGAGGGGGCTGACGTAAATGCGAGGGACGACCACGGCGTCACGCCCCTTCACTGGGCGGCCGAGAGGGGGCACGCTGAGGTAGTATTGCTTCTCCTCCAGAGGGGGGCAGACCCCAACGCCAGGGACAACTGTGGCCTCACGCCGCTTGACCGGGCGGCCGCCGGGGGTCATGAGGGGGTAGTTAGGATGCTCCTCGAAGCGGGCGCCAGCCCCCGACGCCAAGGGCAGCTCGGGCTTGAGCCAGCTGCGCGGGGCCGCGGCTAAGGGCCTTGCAGAGGCCGTTGAGAGGTAGCTCAACGCTATCGCTGACCCCAGCGATAGCGGCCACTTTTTACGACAGCACTTGACCTGGGTATCCTACACAGGCTGATGAAATGTCAACTTAGGCCCTAGCCACGGGCACCCTGAACGGCGAGGCGCTGACGACGCCAGCCCTGACGCCCCTTCCCAGCGACGCCCTTAAGCCCTTGGCGTGACCAATCCTGAGCGCGAAGGTAGGGTCTTCAGTCCCCCAGCTATGCCCCTGACCCCGCCTGCGCCGAGGGGCCTGCCCAAGCGGCCTCCCAGCCAGTATGCGGCCCGCGCTAAAGTTGTTTTGTTGAGCTAAAAGGTAGTCATGGCCGGCTGGGCGCCCGCCTGGCTTGCGTTGGCCTGCAGCTCCCTCTCGATGTCGCCCAGGGTCGTGTAGCTGAGTATGAGGCCTATGAAGCCCATTATCGCGAAGATCAGGATGAGTACGGCGATGAATAAGAGGGCCGCTACGCCGCTGGCAGCCGCGTAGCTGAGGAGGCCTCTCAAGTCCACTGTCAGGATGAGTACGGCGAAGGATATGATGATCAGCGCGCCGCCTGTCTTCAGGGAGTCCTTCCCGTAGGACGAGCCTACATCGTAGAGGCCCTTGCCGATCGCTATGTAGCCCGCATCCCCTAGGACAGAGGCTATCAACGAGATTATGAAGCCGCCGAACATGAAGAGCGCCGCCCCCGGCAGGGCCATTATAGCGGCTATTAGGAGCAGCCAGGCCCCTGTGACGCCTGTCGAGCCCCCTCTCCCGGCCGCCGAGAGCAGGCTGAAGCCACCGCGGAGCCTCCCGAACGCTATAGCTATGAGGACCAGCGAGATCAGGCTTAGGACCACTTCAAGTACTGTCACACCCACTGCAAGCGAGGAGCCTGCGTAGCTGCTAACAGATGATGACGTTACGGCCGCATATATGGCCACCGCCCCCACGACGGCAAGTATTAAGAGGAGCACTGGGATCAGTATGAGCAGGAGGACCCCGCTCCTGAGCCTCCTGACGCCCTCCAGCTCGTCCAGCTGGCTCAAGGCTCTCCTTGTGAGGATATTGTTGGCCACTTTTAACCTATACGCCATGCCCTGACGAGGGGGCCGGGACGGAAGGGGAGCTCGCCGCCCTGATATGGAGCTCGGTAAGTGGTTTGCCGAGCATTACGACGTCCTCGTGATGGAGGACATTCAAGTTAAACAGCTCGACGACAAGTCGGGCAAAAAGCTGAGGATGAGGCTTCAAGACGTTGCTTTTCATGAACTTAGGAGTATCATGGAATATCAGCTAAACAAGTACGGAAAGAAACTCATCCTAGTTAATCCAGCTTTTACTTCAAAGACATGCGCTAGGTGTGGATACGTTAAGAAGGATCTAACACTTGCCGACCGTGTATTTGTATGTCCCAAGTGCGGTTGGACTGTAGACCGTGACTATAGCGCTGCTCTTAACTTGTTAAGAGGTGCGGGGTGGGAGCCGCCCTTAGTGCCTGTGGAGCTCCGCCCTCTACCCGTAGCGATGAGCTACGGGCAAGGTGGAGTTATGAAGCAGGAAGCCCCGCCCTTTAGGGCGGGGTAGCTCACACGCGCTCAACTCAGGACCCTCCTCAGGTCATCGGGGCCCCTTATGACGCCCACAACACCCTGCCGCTCGCCCTCAGGGCCCTCAACCGTGAGCCTGAAGGTCAGCGTGAAGGCCTCCAGGTCCTCGGCCACCCTGTTAAGGGCCCTGCCGATGCCCGCCAGCTCCTCGGGTGACCTGGCCTCAAGGGCAGCCATGAGGAGGAGGGAAGCGGATAGGTAGGTTACCAGGTACTCATGGGCGTCCTCAGGGTACTTCAACACGAAATCAGTCATGGCGGAGGCGTACCTCGCTGGGTTCTCCCTGAGCTGCTTGAGCTTCCACATATCGTGCTCCTCTATGACCTCCAGGGACTCAGTTACGTCAACCCCCGAGCCCTTGAACCTCTCCTGGTAAAGCCTAAGCAGTTCTGACAGTTCTTCGGGGGTCAGGGCCACGGCCGCCATAGAGACCACGGACAAGTACAGCATGGTCTCCTCGTCGGCCAGCATCCTCGCGGCAACGTCCCTCGCGCGATCAGGCTCCATGAGGACCTCATCTACGTAACGCCTGAGAGGGTCGGGCAGCTGGCCCAAGCTGGCAGTAGCTGACTTCGGCTGTGAGAGCGGCGCGGCCAGCAGCTGTTGAGAGGAAACCACCATGTGCGCCCCTCCACTCTATGCCAGGGCTTTTCCCCGAACCCCCTAACTACCTAAAACCCTAAGTACCTAAATATCTGTATATCCATGTAACTCTTAAGGGCGCGGGTCGTTCAAGGCAGTAAGTGATCTTACGTTTAAGTCGCAAGATGCTCCCTCGCTAAGCCCACGACCTGTAATGATTTCCCAAAACACTTTTAGCTCCCTGGCCGTCTCAACCTGATGGCGAGAGTAGTGTACACGTTTGAGTACATACTTAGGAGGGCCTCCCTCCTCTTCCCTGACCAGGTCATAGTTGACAACTACGGGAGGAAGACCTACAGGGAGCTCTACGATAACGTACTGAGGCTCATCCCCTTCCTCCAGTCAAAGGGCGTTAGCAGGGGGGACGTGGTGGCCATAATGGGCCTTAACAACGTAAAGTACGTGGAGCTGATATACGCCCTCACCTCCATGGGCGCCATAGTTTACCCCGTGAACGTCAGGCTACCCCCTGAGCAGGTAATCTACACCCTGAACAAGTCCCACGCCAAGCTCTTCATCTACGAGGACCTGTTCAGGGACTACGCCAAGCTCGTCGAGGGCAGGCTGAGCGGCGTGAAGACCATGTCCCTCAGTGAGGTTGCCTACTCAGACGAGAGGGGGAGGCCGACTAGCGGCAGGGAGGACAAGGCCGTGCTGCTCTTCACGAGCGGCACCACAGGCCTGCCCAAGGCCGTCATGTACACCCAGGAGAAGATAATCATGGGTGCCCTGGCCATAGCTAATCAGCTCTCCTACCACAGCGCGCCTGCAAGGCTTAGCCAGGAGACGTCATGTTCCCCCAGATACCGATATACCACATACTCTCCTGGGGCTCCCTAATCATAGCCCC
>AYMD01000009.1:16933-34554 GCA_000495735.1 uncultured Acidilobus sp. JCHS
GCCTCGGTTGAGGTTAGCATGTGAGATATACAACACCCTGCGGTGGGCAGACATCTATTTCTACCAGAGAGATGGGAAAGGTCTCACTCAGACAGAGCTGAGGCAACTAGCCCTAGATCTGAGGAAACAGGACGAGCAATACCAACAACTTTACTCACAAGTAGTACAGCAAATTGCAGACCGTTACTACGAGGCTAGAAAGAGGTTCTTCGAAGGTTTATCACGTTTCCCGAAGGAAAAGAAGCCGCACAAGTGGTACTCGCTAGTCTACCCTCAATCAGGTTGGAAAATACTAGGGGTAAGAGAGATAAGAACGAAAAGCAAGATGCTCCCTCGCTAAGCTCACGACCTGTAATGATTTCCCAAAACACTTTTAGCTCCCTGGCCGTCTCAACCTGATGGCGAGAGTAGTGTACACGTTTGAGTACATACTTAGGAGGGCCTCCCTCCTCTTCCCTGACCAGGTCATAGTTGACAACTACGGGAGGAAGACCTACAGGGAGCTCTACGATAACGTGCTGAGGCTCATCCCCTTCCTCCAGTCAAAGGGCGTTAGCAGGGGGGACGTGGTGGCCATCATGGGCCTCAACAACGTAAAGTACGTGGAGCTGGTGTACGCCCTCACCTCCATGGGCGCCATAGTTTACCCCGTGAACGTCAGGCTGCCCCCTGAGCAGGTAATCTACACCCTGAACAAGTCCCACGCCAAGCTCTTCATCTACGAGGACCTGTTCAGGGACTACGCCAAGCTCGTCGAGGGCAGGCTGAGCGGCGTGAAGACCATGTCCCTCAGCGAGGTTGCCTACTCAGACGAGAGGGGGAGGCCGACTAGCGGCAGGGAGGACAAGGCCGTGCTGCTCTTCACGAGCGGCACCACAGGCCTGCCCAAGGCCGTCATGTACACCCAGGAGAAGATGATCATGGGTGCCCTGGCCATAGCTAATCAGCTCTCCTACCACAGCGCGCCTGCAAGGCTTAGCCAGGAGGACGTCATGTTCCCCCAGATACCAATATACCACATACTCTCCTGGGGCTCCCTAATCATAGCCCCCTTGATAGGCGCCAAGCTCGTCTACGCGGAGAAGTTCGACCCGAGGGCGGTCATTGAGACCATTGACAGGGAGGGGGTGACGTGGATAAGCGTCGTGCCTACCATGATGCAGATGCTCCTCGAGGCAGGCCTCAACAAGGGCGGCCTGAAGGTCCTGATAGGCGGGAGCCCGATAACAGACGGCCTTGCCAGGAGGATGAAGGAGAGGGGCATCAGGTTCTCAGCGATATACGGCGGCACCGACATGCTGGCCGCCTCAATAACAATAGAGACCTACATGGTCAGGAGCGGGTCCCTGGAGCCGCACAAGGTGACGCACCCAGTGCCCATGGCGGAGTTCAGGGTAGACGCTAAGGGCCCTGAGGACAGGGTGGGGGAGATACTCTTCAGGGCGCCCTGGCTGCCTGACGGCTACTATGAGGATGAGGAGAAGACGAGGGAGTCCTTCACCCCCGACGGCTGGTTCAGGACCGGCGACGTGGGCTACATAGCTGAGGACGGGGGCCTCGTCGTCCTTGACAGGGTCAAGGACGTAATAAAGAGCGGCGGCGAGTGGATCCCATCAAGCATCCTCGAGGCCGCCATATCGGAGCTCCCGTGGGTCTCGCTCGTCGCAGTCATCGGCGTTAAGAACGAGAGGTGGGGCGAGAGGCCAATAGCAGTCATAAAGCCCTCGAGGCCAATATCGCCCCAGGAGGCGAAGCAAGAGGTCATAGGGCACCTGACGGAGCTGGTGAGGCAGGGGAAGATAAGCAAGTTCTGGGTCCCCGATGACGTTGTAATAGTCAACGACATGCCGCTGACAGGGACGGGCAAGGTCGACAAGAAGGTATTAAGGTCGACCATCACAGGGAGTTAATAACGTGGGCCCTGGAAGCGATAAAAGCCGCCAAGGACCCTAGGATTGAGGTGACCTAGTTGCCCCTCAACGGCCTTGAGGGCGTGTCCTACGCCTACGGCCTGAACCACTACGAGGTTGACAGGCCCCTCAGGGACGTAATGGCGGTGTACACCAAGCTCAGGAACGACCTCTCCCCGCTGGGCAAGTACGTCGGCACCGAGGTCTACGAGGTGGCCTACAGGGTCGACGCCGAGAGCCTCCCGAGGCTTGTTAACTGGGGAGTTAACGGGGAGAGGGCCGACTACGTGTGGCTCGACCCTCACGAGAGGCAGGTGGTCAGGGACCTAATGCTCAGGTACGGCGTCAACAGGTACCCGTTCCAGGGGGGCACGTGGCACGACCACTACGCTGGCATATACCTCATAGGCGACCCAGGCATATCATGCATACTCACCATAACCGTGCAAACAGCTTACGCCCTCCACAAGTACGCGGAGGGCGAGCTCAGGGAGGAGTACAGGAGGCTCGCAGGCATAGAGGAGCCCCTTCGCCTCGGCGCCACCTGGTTCACGGAGGTCCAGGGAGGGAGCGACCTGGGGGCCAACACGACAACAGCTAGGAGGGCCGAGGGGAGGAGGTACCTCCTCACGGGCTACAAGTACTTCGCCAGCGGGGCTGGCATAGCTGACGTAGCCCTGGTCACGGCTAGGCCTGAGGGCGCTAGGGGAGGGGCCAAGGGGCTCGCCCTGTTCGCGGTGCCCAGGCTGAACTCGAAGGGAGGCCTTAACTACTACATAAGGAGGCTGAAGCTGAAGAGCGGGACCAACGCCGTCCCCACCGGCGAGGTCGAGCTGATTGACTCCGAGGCTGAACTGATAGGGAGGGAGGAGGAGGGCATATACTACACCATGGAGGACCTCATGGTCTCAAGGCTGGCCAACTCTGTGGGGGCCGTCGGCATAGCCAGGAAGGCCTACCTTGAGGCCCTTGGCTTCGCGAGGGAGAGGAGGGCGTTCGGCAGGAGGCTCATAGAGCACCCGCTCATGAGGAGGGACCTGCTCGACATGGAGGTCAGTATAGAGGGCGCCCTGGCCCTAACCTTCAAGGCAGTTGACGAGTTCCAGAGGTCCCTTGAGGCCAGGCCGCCCTCCTACACCAGGGGCTACCACTACGCCAGGTTCCTGACGCACATAGCCAAGAACCTGACGGCCGAGGCGGCGGCGAGGGTCACGCAGCTGGCCATGGAGGCGTTCGGCGGCATAGGGTTCCTCACCGAGTTCCCTGTCGAGAGGTGGCACAGGGAGGCCCTCATAACGCCCATATGGGAGGGCACGAGCAACATACAGGCCCTCGACATGCTTGAGGCCATGGTCAAGAAGGGGGCCCATGAGGTCTACCTCGAGGACATGAGCTCCCTGGTCAAGGAGGCCCACGACGCTGACTTCGCGAGGAGGGAGCTGGAGAGGGCGAAGGAGCTTATGAGCTGGTTCTCCTCGCTGTCCCCGGGCGAGGCGGAGTTCAACTCCAAGGAGTTCCTGAGGCTCCTCGGCCACATGACCGCGGCAATAATGCTTGAGGTCCTCGCCTCGAGGACCGGGGACGCGCTCTACGACACGGTCGCCAAGCAGTACCACAGGCTGTACGTTGAGAGGAAGGAGCTGGAGATGGTGGGCAACGCCGACGAGATAATTTCGATTCACGGAAGCGCCTAGCTGAGGAAGGGAGGCTACCCGGCCAGAGCGTATGGAAATAACACCTTATATAATAAGGACGCGCTTTGTTCAGCTGGCCCATAACATAGTGGCACCCGTAAAAGGGGTAACCCCGAGGCCTCAGGGAGCCCTCGCCCTTCAGGTCAGTCCCATCGGAGACCTCTACGCTGTGAGGGGATGGGCTTCGAGTCCTCTGTCTCATTGATAGCGGAGGGCGAGAAGACGATGGTCTAATATGTGGCCTGCCTAGGCCCTCGCGGCCGCCAGGAGACCCTTCACCAGCTCACGGCAGTAGGCCTCCGGGGACACCTCGTTGTAGTCCCACCACATCACGTAGCAGAGGAGCGAGCCGAAGAAGGCCCTCCTCAGGGGCTGAGGTATTTTCCTCCCTATCATGGCCTCGACCCTCTCGAAGAGCCTGTCCATGGTGGTGAGGCAGAGCTCCCTGAGCCGCCTGCCCACCACGCTATACTGGTCCTTCTTCGCCATGGTCATGATAAGCAGGGACCTGAGCTCCTTAGACCTGTACTTGTTGAGGAAGGCCATCCCCACATCGCAAAGCAGGTCCTCAGGGTTGTTGTACTCCTTCCTGAGGACCCTCTCGACCTCGCTGAAGGGCAGGGAGGCGAGGGCCACTCGCTCCACCAGGGCGTCCTTCCTCCTGAAGTACATGAATATGGTCCCCTTGCTCACCCCGCTCTCCGCCGCTATCTCGTCGACGCTGGCCGCGTCGTAGCCCTTCTCGGCGAAGACCCTCACGGCGGCTTCAAGTATCTTCTTCTCCGTGTCCCTGGGCGTCCTCGACCACCCAGCCTGAAGTTTGGCCACAGGGCCTAATAAAGGCACTGACCGGTCAGACTGACCGACTGGTTGGACTGACTGACCGGTCGGTAAGTTTATATACTCTGGCCGCACCAGCGCAGGCGGTGAGTGAGAGTGGGTCGTGAGGTTGGGTCACCGGCCCAGTCCCAGGGGCTGAGGAAGCTGGGGCTGGACTTCGGCCTGATAAGCGGGGCCGAGTGGCTCATAATAGTCGCGGCGTTCCTGGGCAGGTTCCTGCTGCAGTTCTACCAGACCACCATACAGGAGATAGGCGCTGCCTTCGGCATGGACCCATTTGAGGTGGGAGTAGGGTTCGCGCTGTTCACGCTGGCGTTTGCAGCGTCAGCGTTCCTGATGCACAGGCTCAGGCCCAGCCAGCTCAGGACGGCCGAGGTGATAGCCCTTGTGGCCCTGGGCTCAACCATGCCGCTCTACGCGATAATAAGGGGCGTGGGGCCCGCGTACGCCCTCATGACAGTTGACGGCTTCATCACCGGGGTCGTGATGGACTCCTTCATGACAATGGCGGGGATGGCATCACTTGAGCCCGACAGGAGGCAGATAGAGCAGGCGGCGTTCTCCTTCTGGGTAGCGCTGGCCCTTATAGTGGCGCCGTTCACGACGGGGCTGCTGCTCGGGCTGGGCATAATCAGGCTGTTCACGATGTTCGCCATACTGGCCTTCGCGGCTGTGCCGTTTGTGCTGGCCCTCAGGGGCAGGTACGCCCTCAAGTACATGGAGAGGAAGGGCGAGGAGAGGGGGTCCATATCATCGCTCTTCAGGAACAGGCAGTTCAACTGGGCCTTCGTGGCGGCGCTGGGCTACACGATACCCTTCTTCGCCCTGATGTCGTTCGCCGCGATGTATGGGTCGAGCATAGGCTTCTCCCCCACCACGGTCTTCTACCTGCTGGCAGTCATGTTCGTGGGTGACGTGGCCACTAGGCTCTACGTAAGGCTGAAGTCCCCCATACAGGACAAGTACCCGTACTTCGTGGCCGCTCTTGCCTTCGCTGCGGCGGCCGGCCTGTTCCTGTACCTCAGCTACTACGTGCACGCGCTCTACTACCTGGCTTTCGCGCTGGCTGGCATACCTGACGGAATAGTGTGGCCCCTTGGCCTCCAGGTCGCTAACACAGCCTTCAAGTCCGGCCAGATAGCCTCAGCCACGTCGTTCTTCAGCTCGGCCATGATGATAATGTCAGCCATAATGCCCGCCGTCGGGCTGCTGGCCTCTGACAGAGGGTTTGGGTTCGCTGGCGCGTTCCTGATGCTCGAGGTGGTCACCGTCGCCTTCCTCCTGGCAGAGCTGCCGCTGAGGCCACAGCGCGAGCCGAGCAAAGCCGTAAAGCCGGCGTGAGGGCCTTCCGCCCTAATACCTGAGGTGTTTTTTGTTGAGGGGCAGGGAAAAGGTCAGCTCAGCCGCGGGCCTGGCACAGGCGGTGGCCATCATAGTCACTTTGACTTTTTCGGTGAGGGCAAGTAGCAACGTGCTGCAGACCACTGTCCCGCTCCTCGCGAAGTTCGACCTGACGTACACGCAGCTCGAGGTCGGCCTGCTCGTGGCCACCATGTCCGCCTCCGCCCTCGTGGCCGCGCTCGTTAACAGCAGGGTGAGCGTCACAGCCCGCAGGCGCCTCTTCATCCTGTTCAGCGCACTCTATGCGCTCAGCCTCTTCACTTTCACCTTCTCAAACAGGGTGTCTGTCCTGGCCTACGTCTCGCTGGCGGGGGTCAGCTATGGGTTCATCTTACCTAACATAATGACGGCTGCCCAGCTCTTCCCTGACCAGAGGCTCAGGGAGAGGGTCATAGCGGCCTACACGCTCGCGCTGGCCATCAGCCTGATAGCGGGCCCTGCCCTGGAGTCCCTGGCCCTGGCGCACTTCCCCCTGAGGCTGTCTTTCCTCTTCTTCGCGCCGCTCGGCATAATTGTGGCGGCGCTTTCCCCCTTGTGAGGTTCCCGAGGGAGCCTGGTAAACGCAGGGAGGATGGGGAAAGGGTCCCTCTGTGTGGTCAAGGGTGGGCTTCAGGGTCGGAATTTACACGTTCCTCGTGTACAGCGCGCCGACGGCCGTGCTGCTCACCTTTGGCGGGATATTCGCCAGGGAGGCGTTCCACGCGCCCTACCGGCTCATAACGCTGATATTCGCTGCCTTCTTCTCCGCGTCGTTCCTGACGAGGGTCCTCCTGCTGGTCAGGCCCATAGGCAGGCTGATCCCTTACGTGATCACGATGATGTCGATCTCGCTGGCCGGGCTGGCGCTCGTAGCAATCAGCAGGAGCCTGCTGCTCTACGTGGTAGCGTTCTCTGTGCTGGGCGTACCTCATGGGCTGGGCATGCCGCTGGCCATGATCTCCATAAGCCGCCCCTTCCCTGAGGAGGAGAGGAACAGGGCGAACAGCTACTTCACGTCAACAATGATGGCCATGCAGATAGCCATGCCGCTCGTCGGGGGCCTTGCCCTTAGGTACACAGGGTTCAGGGCCCTGATCCTCTACACGACACCGGCGGTGCTCTTCCTCCTCCTGCTCACGCTCTGGGAGCGCGCGAAGCTAGGCCCAGCCCCTGGGGCGGTGGGCCCGAGATCGCCTCCTGTGGGCCCGGCATGAAGGGAGGCTTGAAATAGTGGGCGACGCCGATGAGATAATTTCAGTTCATGGAGGCTCCTGACCTGTCTGCGGTGATGTCTTGTAGGTCGCCTCAGGCCGGCCGCCCGTGGCTAACTGACGCTAAGCCCTATGACAGGGGCTTGACGGTGCCTGGGCGCTCTATGAACGGGACGGCCTTGTAGGCCGCTGTGAGGATGCGCATGTGGCGCCCTTCTGCGGCCCTTGGCGCCTTGGTTGGGGACACCGTTAGCTCCCCTGGAGGTCAAATGTTGTAATTATATATAATTACAAGGTAATTATGTGATTATTAGATAATTATTAGATAACATATATTTTAATTTACTGCCATGACGGCCCCAAGGGGTTTACACTGTGGCCGAGGACCTGGGCGTCAGGACTGACAGGGAGCTGAGGAGGGCCCTTGACAGAAGGCGCCTCCTCTTCCTGTCAATGGGCGAGGCCATAGGGGCCAGCTGGCTCTTCGCCCCCCTCTACGCGGCCTCGTACGCCGGCGGCGCTGCCCTGCTTACGTGGCTAATAGCGGGCGCCTTCGTCCTGCTCATAGCCTTCGCCAACGCCGAGATAGCCTCGGCAATACCGAGGTCAGGGGGCCTGGTGAGGTACCCCCACTACGCCTTCGGCGGCCTCGTCGGCTTCATCACGGCGTGGGCCTACCTGCTCTCCAAGGTCGCCGTGCCCCCTACCGGGGCCCTCACAGCCACGCGCTACCTCTCCTTCTTCTTCCCGCAGCTTTACAACGCTGCTACCGGCAAGCTCACGCCCCTGGGCTACCTCGTGGCCTACCTGTTCCTGGCGCTCTTCGTCTACGTCAACTACGTGGGCGTTGCCGTCGTGGGCGAGGCCGTCTACTGGATCGGCTGGCTGAAGCTCGCGATACTCACGCTTACGGCCATAATTATGATAGCCCTCGCCTTCGTCCCCTCCAACTTCACGGCCGGAGGGGGCTTCGTGCCCACGGGCGGCACCGCCCCATACACGGGCTGGGCTGCCGTACTCTACGCCCTGCCCTCCGCTGGGGTCGTGTTCGCCTACCTGGGCTTCAGGCAGGCCATAGAGTACGGGGGTGAGGGCAAGGACCCGAGCAGGGACGTGCCCTTCGCCGTTATCACGGCCATACTGATAGCCATGTCCATGTACGTCCTGCTCCAGGTGGCCTTCATAGGGGCCATACACTGGAACGTCATAGGAGTTAACGAGGGCGCCTGGTCCGCCCTGAGGACGTCCATCTCGAAGGCGCCCCTGCTCCAGCTCTTCGAGTCCCTTAAGTACGTAGTCCCGGGCATGGCTGCCTTCATAATTACGTGGCTTGCCGTCATAATGGTCGGCGCGGTCCTCTCGCAGGCCGGCGCCGGCTTCGTGTCGACGGGCGGCGCGGCGAGGGCCCTCTACGGCATGGCCGCCAACGGCTACCTGCCGGGGCGGTTCCTCGAGCTGAGTGATACGAGGGTGCCTAAGTGGTCGCTCCTCATGATGTTCTCAGTTGGCGCCCTCTACCTGCTGCCCTTCCCCACGTGGCAGTCCATAGTGGCCTTCTCGACGGCCGCCAGGGTGCTCTCCTACGTGGTGGTCGGGGGCGTCACGGCGCACGCGCTGAGGCGGGTGGCCCCTGACCTCAACAGGCCCTTCAGGCTAAGCGCCGTGTCGGCGCTGGCCCCAGCGGCCACGGCGGCCGCCTCACTGATAGTCTACTGGTCAGGCTTCCGCGTGGTCTCAGAGCTCTCCATCGTCGTCCTCGCCGGGCTGCCCATCTACTTCGGCTACTACGCCCACAGGAGGCTTAAGGCGGGCCTGGGGCCCTCGCTCCTGGCCGGCCTGGGCGAGGCGGCAGCGGCCTCCCTGACCTTCGCGTACCTCTACGCTGCCACGGGGGGCCTCAGCAGGCCTGACGACACGGCCCTCTGGGCCTACGTCGCCGTGGCCGCCGCCACGACCTACGGCAGCGTGGCCATTGCTTACGGGCTGGGCGCGGAACCCCTGAGGACAGAGCTCAGGGCGGGCCTGTGGCTGCCGGCCTACATCATAGTGATAACGACGCTCTCCTACTACGGGGTGTTCGGGCCGCGCGGCCTCATACCGTTCCCGTGGGACACCGTGATAGCGGTAGCCGTGACGCTTGCCTTCCACTACTGGGCGGTCCTCAGCGCCTTCAGGACTAAGGCAATAGACCAGGCGCTGGGAAAGGCCTAGGCCCGCTGTCAGGTCGGGGCCTGCGGTGTCCAAAGGGCGGAGGGTCAGGGCCGTGCAAGGTGGAGGGCTAGGCATAGTTGAGGCCCTGGACCGCCAGTTGATGCCATAAGGTGACCTCAGCGTTAAGCTTAGGCTGCCCGCGCCCATTAAAGTAAAGGAAAAGCGAAAGGCCTGAGAAGGCGCTATTCAAAAAGCCTTCTAAGTCCTGTCCGTCAGCCCTTGACCCACCACCAGTACACGCTGTTGCCGCCTCCCCCTATGCCCGGGTTCTCCTCCCATGATATCATCCCCATGTAGCCGTGCATGTAGGGCTTGACGACCCAGTGGGCCGTGAGCTGGTAGGCGTAGACGTACATGTAGAGCTGAATTGCTATGTTCTCGGCCTCCCTGAAGAGCTGGTAGGCCGCGGTCACGTTGTTGGCCAGCTCTGCCTCGTCGGCCTTCAGTATGAGCTCGTTTAGCCTCTGGTACTGCATGGCCTCCTGCCAGAGCATCTTGCCTATGTAGGGCTCAACGCTCTTGTCAAGCCCTGGCCAGCTTATCTTGGAGGCGTTGAAGTAGGCGCTGAGGTTTATGAGGTAGTCAACGTCCCAGCCGTCGCCGCTTGTGAAGAAGCCTCCCTGCAGGTATATTGGGTTGGCGAAGTCCGAGGCCAGCGGGTAGTCAGCTATCCAGCCTGAGAAGTATATTGCCATTGGGTTCTGGCCGGGCACCAGGTAGCCGTACATGGTCACGCCCGGCATGTAGATCGGCTGGGCGTGTATGTTGGGGTCTATGGCCTGAAGCGCCTCGGCCCACATCTGGGCGGCTGTGAAGTCGGTCACGTCGCCGCTCGCTATCACTATCGGGAAGTACACGCTTATGTTGTAGAAGCCGCTCTCCTCCATGAGCTGCCTTGCGTACGTCAGGTTGAAGGTCGGGCAGCCGGTGAGCTCGGACGGGGGTATGTAGTAGTCGAGGCCCTGTATTAGGGCGCCGCAGTAGGGGCTGCCGAAGTTGAAGTGGTACTTGGCGTTACCAAGTATATTATTTATGTACTGCGTGTAGTTGAAGGCGTAGGCGAAGGCCTCCCTCACGAGCGGGTTGGCGAAGTACCAGCTTGGTATGCTGTAGGCCGGGTTTATGGAGTGCAGGGCGCTCTGGCTGACGTTTATGTTGAAGGCGAAGAACAGCTCGGCCAACGCTGGGAACTCGTAGAGGCTCGCCTGGCCCTTGGCCTCGAGCTGCTGGAGCAGGGGCACGTAGCTGCTCGGCAGGCCTGTTACTATGTCTGCCTGCCCAGAGGCGAACATCTCGTAGGCGGTCTGGGGGTCCTTGACCCAGTATATTATCACGGTCGTGTTCGGCCTCGGTATGTAAGTTATGTTGTTGGGCCAGTAGGGGTTGGGCTTGAGGACTACGCTCTGGCCCGGCGTGTAGGCAGCTACGTAGTAAGGCCCGGTGAAGCCAGCGGTGGGCGGAGGCCACTGCACCTCAGTGTTATAATTACCTTCGCTGCAGGTCTGCTCGTACTGGTAGAAGGCCTCGGCCAGCTGGGTCATGTTGTGGTTGTACAGGCCCGTGAAGTTTATGCCAGCACCAACCTGCTCGAGCCACTTGGCGTCAAGCACCGCACCCCCGAGCGTCATGGACAGCGCCGTGAAGAGAGCCTCAGGCGAGGTTGGCTTGGGCAGGTGGAACGTGACCGTGTTGGTCGCGTTGTCGTAGGTCACCGCGTTAACTATCTCCTGGGCGCCCTGGCTGTCGTTAGGGGCCGTGACAACGAAGGTGAAGGGCGTGTAGTTGGGTATGAGGTACTGGGTCAGTATCCACCCTGGGGTCCCAGGGACGCCGCCTGAGCACAGCACGTCCCTTACGACGCTGTACCAGACGTCATAGGCCGTTATCGGGTCGCCGTTCGATGCCCTCAGGCCGGGCCTGAGCTTGAACGTGTACTCGGTGTAGTTTGAGTTTATGCCGTTGCCTACCGTGGGCACGTACTCGGCCAGCATAGGTATGAACTTTGTCGTGTTGGCCCCGTAGTAAGTTATGAGCGTGCCGTAGACGTTAAGTATGACTTCATAACCCACCGCCTCGTAGTCTATGTGTGGGTCGAAGCTGAACGGCCCTCCCGGCGCGTTCTCGGCCATAACTATCGTGCCCGGGTTGGGCACGCTTACAAGGGGCCTGAAGAGCGAGAAGGGCATCGTTGATGAGCTCACTGCTATGGTGTAATAAGTCGTGTAGCTGTACGTGGCCTTCGTCGTTATATTCTCCGTGACCACGGTCAGCGACACAGCGTACAGGCCAGGCGAGCTGTAGGTCACGCTTATCGGGTTCTTAGCCGGCTCAAGGTAGGTCACGTTGCCTGAGCCCGTGAGCCAGACCTCAACGGCGTAGCCAGTCCCGTTCCTTGAGGGTATAGCTAACGTTGTGCCGTTGCCCAGGTCCCACACGTACTCCTTTATTGTCATGTTAGTCCCAGATGGCGGCTGGAGGAAGCCGGCCATGAGGTGAACCGCCTGGCCCACCGAGACTATGGGCTCAGTCAGGTTGACGAGGGTTATGACCGGGACGGTGATCAGCTGGGCGAAGGAGGAGTTGAATGCCGGTGGGGCAACCAGCACCTCTATCAGGTTGCCCTGGGAGCTGCCCACGAGCTGCCCGTTCCTGAAGACCTGGTAGTACACCAGGTAGTGGCCCGGGTACCTGTAGAGTAGGCTGGCGAAGTTCTGGGTGGTGTTGATGATAGACCCGTTGCCCGCGTATATGAGCACGTATGAGCCGGGGGACGGGGTGAACGTTGTCAGCGTTATCATTATTGGTGTTCCGGCCGTGGTTGTGTAGCTACTGACGGCTGGAGGGGAGAGGGAGTAAGAGGGCGTCACAGTTGTCGTTGTCGTAGTAGACGATGTAGCAGTGGTCGTCAGCGTGGTCTTCGCGGTGGACGATGAAGTAGTTGTTGGAGCTGTCATATGCTGCCTGTTGACGTAATATGCCGCCCCTCCGGCTATGGCGACCACCGCTATGATCACGATCACGGCGGCCAGAACCGTCCTGGAGATGTCCCTTCTTGTATACAAACCCTCTGTGCGCCCACCATCCATAAGTTTCACCGTGGTTCAGAAGCCTCTCTATGCTAAGGAGTTATTTAAACTTAACTGCTAAGGGCTCCCACTTACTTCTCTTTTACCTTTATTTTATTTGATAAAGTTAAGGTAATCTGCCTTGCCCAGCCTGTCATCACCAAGCCTGCCCCAGGGCCCAGCGGCCTCCTGAAGGCGAGCCCTTAGCCTAAGCCCTTCATTTGGCCCTGTCCTTGTATATCAGGTAAATGGCGCCGTCGTAGCCCAGCTTCACGAGGCCGCTTGTCAGAAGGGGCATAGCCAGGAGCCCTGACGAGAGCATAGCGCCGACCAGCAGAGGCCCGGGGAGGCCCGCCAGGCTCCTGAAGGTGTTCGTCATGGCGAAGGCCCTTACCCTCTCCTCCTCGTCAAATATCTCAGCCATGAAGGCCTGCCTCGTGGGCACGTCCATCTGTGAGAGGCCCTGCCTGGCCAACAGGAGGGCGGCGCTGAGGGACAGCGAGCCCCCGAACGGTATGAGGGCCAGGAACACGTTGGAGAACACGTGGGTGAAGACCATGGTCCTGAGGTTCCCTATCCTCTCCGCTATGAGGGGCGCCGCCATCAGCGAGGCAGCGGTTATCGCGTTGGCCGCGCCGAACACTATGCCCAGCTCGGCCGCCGAGGCCCCGTACCTCACGTGGAACCAGAGGGAGAGGAGCGACTGAGACACAAGCCCTCCACCGAAGGCGTCTACTGAGAACAGGGCCGAGAGCACTGCGACGTCCCTGTTGGAGAGGAGCCCCGAGAGGCCCGCCCTGGCTGCCTGGCCCGCGGGCGCCTCAACGTCCCTCAGTGCCCTGTACACCAGGGCAAGCGAGGCCGCTGCCGCAATGTAGAGAAGGAAGGTCACCCTGGCGACCTCTATTATGTTGCCCGCCAACGAGTGGGAGAGAAGGGACAGGGAGAGGGCGCCGAGGGAGGAGGCGGCGTAGCCCAGCAGGTTATAGGCCCCGAGCGCCCTGCCAGGCCTCCTGGCCAGCCTTGGCACAACGCTCACCTCAACGGACTGGAACGGGCCTGTCTCGGTGCCCGTCGTGCTCATGCCGCTTAGGAACAGGGCCGGGGCTATGACGTAAAGGCCCCTCGAGAGCTCAAGGGCCGCCCCGGAGGAGGCCATGAGGAGGCTGTAGAGGACGAGGAACCCCCTCCTCCCCATGCGGGCCTCGTAGGAGGCAAGGAAGAGGTTAAGCGTCACGTTCCCGAGGACTATGAGGAAGACGCCGAGGGTCACGTAGAGCACGGGGTAGCCGAGGGCTGCCAGGTAGAGGGGGAGGAGGACGCTCACCAGGCCGAAGACGAACGTCCTGAGGCCCTTGGCCGTGAATATCAGGTAGAGGTCCCTGCTCACCCATCACCACCTGAGACATCCTCCTGTAACACCTGCCCGTCGTGGCCCTGAGCGTTGCCTTAGGACAGGACGTAGCTGCCCCTATTTATGTTGAGAGAACCTTGTCACATGCCTCTTAAGTCCCTCGCTGGCCGGGACGGCTACGCCCTCGGTCAGCCCTGCCTCCGCGACCTGCGGCCTCTTCGACCGCGGGGCCCAGGCCCCATGCAGGCCTGAGGCCCCTGGCCCTGGGCCTGGCCTCCCTCCCCTGAGGGCGCCCGGCCCCCTGACGACAGGAATGCCTTGACCCTGCTGACCGCCTCCCTGGGGTCGCTGATCCCCCTCAGGGACTCGGCGAGCCTCGTCTCGCCTATGTAGCTAAGCCACGCCGTTATGTGGCCCTCCCTGAGGTGGTACTCCAGCGCCGCCGGGTCCTCCTTAGCGAGCCTCTCCATCTCGCTGGCCAGCTCCTTGACGTCGTGGGCCACCCCTATGACCCTGTCGTAGGACTTGAAGTAGAACGGCTCCTTCCCCTTGGCCTCCAACAGCTTCACCTAAGGTTCACAGAACATGGGGAGGCTTTACGTGTTCTGGCCGCCAGGTGTTTAGATAAAGGAGGTCCCCCTGAGGCGCTTAGTCCCACTCCCAGAGCCTTCCACGCCCCTGAACCTAGACCTGACAAACTAACAACGAGGCCTTTACCCCTTAGGGCGAGGAGGTCAGAAGGCCCTTTGCCCGCTCGAACGCTCTCCTCGCGCACTCCACGCGCTTGGCCGCCGAGGCCTCATCGTGGTAGTCCAAAAGCTCACGGACCATTAGGCAGCGCCACAGCCAAGGAGAGGTCATTCCCTGACGGCCAGGACAATTAACGCCAACCCTATAACCTCTAACGTTGTTATCGCCAGCATGGGCACCGCTACGTCAGCGGAGAACCTCCTGGCGAGGTAAAATGAAGTCACGGCCGTGACCAGCATCTGGACCGTGAAGACCCCTACCGCGCCTGTCAGCTTCCTCCCTATGGATGTCCTCCTGACCCCTGAGCCGTAGTAGAACGTGAAGACGTAGGCTGCCAGCGCGAGGCCTACTATGGAGACCGCTATCTCAGCGCTCCAGAACGATATAAGCGTCAGCCCCACCTTAACCTCCCCTCCTTAACCATCTCCTTCACCCTACCCAGGGACTCGACCATGTCCTTTGATAGGTAGTAGAGCTGCCCGTACCTGGGGCCCTCTGTCATCACCAGGCCCGACTCGACCAGGAGCTCCAGGTGGTGCCTGACGGTCCTGTAGTTGACCCCAAGGGCCTCGGCTATCTGGTTGGCGTTAGCGGGCCCCCTGGCGAGCAGCTCAACTATCCTAAGCCTCATCTCCCCTCCCCTTGAGCCGACGAAGAGCCACCAGAGCATGTGGTCCCTGTCTCGAAAGCCGAGGCCCCTTTCAGGCATTCATGTGTTTCCCAGGAGGTCATACGTGGGCCTGAGCAAATAAGCGTATCAAACAAAAAAGGCCTCAGCTTTGAGTTCAGGTCACACAAGATAGGCCCCTCAACCCTGGTACTGGCCAGGCGTGTAGCCTGGGGCCACGTCAGATATGGGCAGCGGGTGCACTATCCAGTACTCGTTGACTATCTGCCACTGCATGGCAGTAGCGTTGTAGTTGTAGTAGAGTATCTCAGTCACGTTCAGCACGAACTCCTGCGGGTGCGGGTTAGAGGCCGTCGGGAACGGGAACACAACGAACTGCAGCGGCGCCTTCGCCATCGCCGTGTCGCCCTTTACCTGCACAGTGGGCGGCACAAGGGCGTACCAGACCACGTACTCGTACAGGCTGTCGAACTTGGTCCACGTGGCGTTTATGGCAGCTATGCCTGTGTAGTTGCCGCTCAGAGGCCCGCCTATCCAGTGCAGCGTGGCGTTCGGGGCGTACTCGGAGATTATCAGGGAGGCGTTCTCAATGGCTATGTCGTTCCAGTGGCTCATGGCGTCAGCGAGCACGGCGTCCTCGGCCAGGGCCTCCTGGCCTGGGTAGCCGGCTATGACGTCAGTCAGGGGCAGAGGCTTGACCTCCCAGACCTCGCTCTCTATCTCGTATCCGCTGGAGGTGTTGACGTAGGTCAGCACCTCTGTCACGTTGAGGACGAACACGTTAATTGGGGCCGCGGTCGGCGCTACAAGGAACTGGACGTAGCCGACGGCCTTGTAAACGCCCGGGGAGACCATGACGACGCTGGGTGGTATTATGGTGTACCAGTAAACGGTCTCATACATGTTGAAGAACTTGTTCCAGACCGACTCTATGGAGCTTATCCCGCTGTAGGTCCCGCTCAGGGGCCCGCCTACCCACTTAAGGGTGGCGTTGGGCAGGTACTGCGGGGCCACGAGGCTCACGTTCTCTATCGCGATGTCGTTCCAGTGGCTCATAGCAGCTGCTAGTACAACGTCAACCTGCTGGTTCTTGTACTCGCTGTAGAGCGTTGAGTACGCGCTGCTCAGCTTCTCGTACTCCCCCTCAAGGCTCGCGTAGCTGCCGTTGAGGCTCTCGTACTGGCCCTTCAGGGAGCTGTAGCTGGAGCTGACGCTGTTGTAGCTTGACTTCAGGCTGGCGTACTTTGAGGCTAGCGATGAGTACATGACTCCCAGGGCCCCTGCGATGATCACCAGCACTACAACCAGGGCCGAGAGGGCTGCCAGTCTTACGTCCACTCCTCCCTCGCCTCAGGAGGTTTAGGCTAGGTTAAATTAAAAACTGTTTTCCAAAATTATGTGCGATTCATATACAAAACCTAAGTCCTCTTATAACATTTTAAATAAATTATTATTTTATTTTAAAATAAGATAACTTAAGTTAGCAGCGCCCTGCCAGAACCTGACAATAAGCCCTTTCAAGCAGGACCTGGTTTAACGGCTCACCGCGTCATGGCCTTTAACTCCTGTCGCCCTGTGACCTCCATCTCCATTATCCTCCTCATGGGCACCACGCTCTGGCCAAGGACGCACAGGCCCCACAGCGCGTTGACCAGGGGCGGGAAGACGTTGAAGAGGGCGTAGAGGGCGCCCGCCAGGGCACCTATTGAGAGCCTCCTGGCCCTCACCTCGCTGACGCCCATCACCGCTAGGGCGGCGGGGAGGGCGTAGCCGTAGAGCAGGGAGAGGGACCAGAAGAACCTGTCGTAGTGGACCTGCCTCAGCATGCCCTTCTCCCACATCCTGACAGACCTGACGAAGTCCTCGTCTGACGCTGTGCCCCTCAGCCTCTCCCCTAGCCTGTGAACCAGCTCGCTGTAGTACCTCCTCTCAACGGTCCTGGCCCTCTCAACCCCGGCCAGGTAGGGCTCAAGTATGAGCAGGGAGAGCGGGAGGGCTGCCACGGTGACCACGCCCATGGGCTCTGAGAGCTGCCAGACCGTGGCAGTCGCCACCAGGGCCGTGAGCAGGTTGGGCACGAAGGTGGTGTACATGCCCCCTACGTTCTACATGACGAAGTCCACGTCGCTGGCCAGCCTGCCCACGAGGTCGGAGGGGTCCTGGCCCCTGGGGGCACCTGATATGAGCCTGGCCTTTATGTTAGCTATGCCCCTCGCTATTGAGGCCCAGAAGGGCCTGAAGAGCCACTCCGTGGCGCTGAATATGACGGCGGAGGCCGCAAGCATGAGTATGGCCCTCCTCAGCCCGTGGCCGTTGTCCTGCTCGAGGTAATTCACTATGCCAGTTATTGAGAGCGGTATCAGCGAGCCCGAGGCGTATGCCCTGAGGGCGAACGCCACCAGGGCGGCCAGGAAGCCCGCCGTGACGTCCCAGCTCCAGAGGTACCTCCTGTAGAACCTGGCGGCGAGCGACAGCGTCTCGGCAGTCCTAAGCCTCAAGCTGATTCCCGGCCCTCAGTAGGGGGCCGGCCTAAAAACGGCCTAGGCAGCCCGCAGAGCCAGAACTAAAGGGCCATCGC